>DASRYD010000494.1:0-4419 GCA_035653955.1 Pseudoxanthomonas sp. | reverse complement strand
GCTGGTGCCGCTGGTGTTCGAAGCGCGCGACTGGACGCATGGCGTGCTGGTCGGCGCGGCGATGGGCTCGGAAACCACCGCCGCCGCGACCGGCGCGGTCGGCGTGATGCGCCCCGATCCGATGGCGATGAAGCCGTTCTGCGGTTACCACTACGGCGACTACTTCGCCCACTGGCTGTCGTTCGACAAGCCAGGCGCGAAGCTGCCGAAGGTCTTCCACGTGAATTGGTTCCGCAAGGGCGACGACGGCAAGTTCCTGTGGCCCGGCTATGGCGAGAACATGCGCGTGCTGGAATGGATCCTGGCGCGCGTGCAAGGCACGGTCGAAGCGACGCAGACCGAGATCGGCGCATTGCCCTCCGCTGGCGCATTGAATCTGGATGGCCTGTCGCTGCCGGCCGAAGCGAAGCAGGCATTGTTCGCCATCGACCGCGCGCAATGGGCCGACGAATTCGGTCGCATCGGCGAATACCTGCAAACACTGGGCGACCGCCTGCCGGAAAAACTGGAACGCACGCGTGCGGAGATCGCGCGCAGCCTGGACTGATCGCGAAAGCTCGACGTGGATGCGAGAAGGGCGAAGCCTCGCGGCTTCGCCCTTCTCGTTCGGCTGCTCCCCTCCGGACGAATCCGCCCTGTCCGGAACCGCATTCAACCGGCGTTTCCTCTTGTACTGCCGGCCCAGCGCCTGCAATCCACCCATCCTGCAAGGGGAACCAATGAAAAACCGTCCACGTTCGCGCAGCCTGCTGGGCAGCGCCAGCGCCACTTTTCTGCTTTGTCTGGGCATCGGCCCGGTCGCGTCGGCCAACGGCACGATCGGCACGCCCATCCCGGTCGATGCCGGCCTGAGCTGCAAGGACTTCGATTCCGCCAACATCCTCAGCGAGCTGGTGATCAACCCGCTTCCGCCGGACGTCACCCGGCATTCGGACGGCACGCTGACCGTGGACACGATCCATTTCGAATCGACCAACGGCTGGCTGCTTTACTGGTCGCAGGTCGGCACGACCCCGGCCATCCACAGCGTCTCCATCAGCGGCGGCGGCAGCGCCATGCTGTATCTGTACGACCCGCCGGTGACCGAAGACGCCGGCCTGCAACTGCCGGCCATCACCCCGCTGACCACGATCACCACCAACACGACCACCAGTTCGCCGATCCAGCAGGCCTCGTTCTGCTACAGCACACCCGGTGGCGAGACGGGCTTCGAAGGCTGCACGCTGGGCTACTGGAAGGTGAAGCAGCACCACGACTCGTGGCCGGCTCCGTACGCCACGTCCAGCAACCTGCAGGTCTACTTCGGCCCGGATGCATTCAACGACACCCTGCTCGCCGCGCTCAATTACAAGGGCGGCCCGGGCATCGATGGCGCCAAGCGCATCCTGCTGAAGCAGGCGGTGGCGGCGCTGCTGAATTCCGCTCCCGGTGCCGTCGACTACCCGCTGACCACCGCGCAGGTGACCAGCCAGACGGCCGCCGCGCTGGCCACCGGCGATCGCGAAGTGATGCTGTCCCTGGCCATGACGCTGGATGCGTACAACAACCAGGGCTGCCCGTTGAACTGAGGGCAGTATCCCGAACGGACAAAGGGCGAAGCTGCAAGGCTTCGCCCTTTCTGCTTTTGCAGAGCCGAGTTCACTCGGCTCTGCAAAGCAACTGCACAAAGCATTCGCTCAACCCTGCCCCGCGAGTGCCTGCAACGCGAGGCCCAGCAACCACGCCAGCACGGTACCGGTGGCGTAGCCGAGCGTACCGAGCAACGCGCCCACCGGCGCCAGCGCCGGGTGGAAGGCCGAAGCGACGACCGGCGCCGACGCCGGTCCGCCGATATGGCTCTGCGAACCCACCGCGAAGTAGAACAGCGGTGCGCGGATCAAGCGCCCGACCAGCCACAGGATCGCGATGTGGAAGCCCAGCCAAAGCACGCCCAGCAGCAACAGCGCGGGCTTGTCGAACACGGCGCCGATGTCCATCTGCATGCCGATGCAGGCGATCAGGATGTAGAGCAGCAAGGTGCCGATGTTCGATGCGCCGACGCCATCCAAGCGGCGCATGCGGGTGAAGCTCAGCGACAATCCGGTCGCGGTGCACAAGGCGATGATCCATACCAGCGGTTCGCCGAGGCCGGCGCGCTTGGCCCACGGCAACTGTTCCGCGATCCACGGCGCGAAACCTCCCGCCAGCAGGTGCGCCAGGCCCACGGTGCCGAACGCAAGACCGAAGATCATCGCCAGGTCGGTGAGCGTGGCCGGCCGTTCGTGCTGGCTGCGATAGGCCACCAGCCGCTGCTTCAGGTCGTCGAGCGCGGTGGTGTCGGCCTTCTGCCGCGCATCGATGGACGCCGCGCGCTGCGCCAGCAACAACAGCACCGCCATCCACACGTACGCGACCGCGGCATCGACCACCGCGAACTGTCCGAACGTGGTGGCATCGACGCCGAAGATCTCCTTCATCGCGACCATGTTGGCGCCGCCACCGATCCAGCTGCCCGCCAGCGCGGCCATGCCGCCCCAGGTATCGCCGGCCATCGTCGCCGGGAACATCGCCTTCATCGCCAGGAACGCGAACACGCCGCCCAGCATGATGCTGGCCGACGTCGCCACGTACATCAGCAGCAGCTTCGGCCCCAGCTTGAGGATCGCCGGGATGTCGACCGTCAGCGTCAGCAGCACCAGCGACGCCGGCAGCAGCACCCGGCTCGCGACCGGGTTGTAGAGCTTGCTGTTGACGCCGTCGATCACCCCCAGGCTGTTGAGGATGCCGGGGATGAAATAGCAGAGCAGCAACGGCGGGACGAAGTCGAAGAAGCGGCGCAGGAAGCCCGATTGCCGCGACGACGCCCAGAACACCATGCCGAGCACGGCGGCCAGTAGGCCGAGGACGACGATGTCGTTCTGGATCAGCGCCGTCGGGGCTTGGACCTGTTCAACCGGCATGCATGGGCTCCGTCATGGATGGAAGCGGCCGTGGCGATGCATGCCACGGCGCACCGCGTCACTGCCCGATGTGCTGCTTCAGCCAGCCATTGACCGTGTCGTGCCACAGGATGCTGTTCTGCGGCTTCAGCACCCAATGGTTTTCGTCGGGGAAGTACAGGAATTTCGATTCGACGCCCTTGCGCTGCAACGCGGTGAACAGGCCGATGCCCTGCTCCACCGGGATGCGGAAATCCTGCTGACCGTGGATCACCAGCATCGGCACCTTGAAATTCTTCACGTGGTTGGCCGGATTGAACTTCTGGTAGCCCTGCGGATTGTCGTACGGCGTGCCGCCGTTCTCCCATTCGCCGAACCACAGTTCCTCCGTGGCGTAGCCCATCGCCTGGTTCTCGAACACGCCGTCGTGGCTGACCAGGCATTTCCACGGCGATGCACCGTTCTTGTCGTACCAGTTGCCTTCGATCCAGTTGACCATGAAGCCGCCGTAGCTGGCGCCCAGCGCGCAGGCCTTGCCGCCGTCGAGGAAAGCGTACTTCTGCTGCGCAGCGGCCCAGCCCTTCTGCAGGTCTTCCAGCGGGCGGTCGCCCCAGTGCTGGCTGATCGCGTCGGTGAACTTCTGCCCGTAGCCGGTGGAACCATGGAAGTCGATCATCACCACCGCATAGCCCTGCCCGGCGTAGGTCTGCGGGTTCCAGCGATAGCTCCAGCCGTTGCCGAAGCTGCCCTGCGGGCCGCCATGGATCAGGAACGCGACCGGATATTTCCTGCCTTCGACGTAATTCCACGGCTTGACCACGTAGCCATGCACGGTTTCGTTGTTCCAGCCGATGAAGGTGAACTGCTCGGCATCGCCGAACTTCACCTCGGGCAGCATTTCGCCGGCGCTCTGGGTGATTGCGCGCTGCGGGGCCTTGCCCGCGGCATCGGTCACGAACAGTTGGTCGCCGCTCTGCAGCGTATTGCGGGTGAAGGCCAGCGTGCCGCCGGCGATGTCGAACGCGGAGACCGAACCTTGCGCACCGACCACGTTGCTCACTTCGCCATTGCCGACATCCACCGCGAACAGCGGATGCTGGCCCAGTTCGCCGGCCGTGGTGTAGATGGTCTTGCCATCGGCCGACAGAGTGATTCCGTCGGCGGACGCATCCCAGCGCGGCGCGATTTCCTTCGACTTGCCGGAGGCCAAGTCCATCGCCATCAGAGCGAAGCGGTCGGCTTCGAAGCCCGGCCGCGCCATCGCGCGGTAGTACAGAGTCTTGCCATCGGCGCCGAACACCGGACCGGCGTCCCAAGCTTTGTTCGCAGAGGTCAGGTTGCGCGCGCCGCGCCATCCCTATACGGCCGCCCTCCTCGCCTCCGAGCCGGTGCCCGATCCCCGCAAGCGGCGGACGGCACCCCCGGTCATCGGCGAAGTGCCGAGCCTCGCCAACCGGCCGTCCGGCTGCGAATTCCATCCGCGCTGTCCCCTCGCCCGCGA
>DASRYD010000493.1:0-1596 GCA_035653955.1 Pseudoxanthomonas sp. | reverse complement strand
GGCGCGACGGCATCGCCCCGCCCTGCTGCTGCCACGCGCGCCATACCGCGATGCCCGCGGCCAGCAACGCCGGCTGGGTGTACTCGGTGCGGTTGAGCATTTCCTCGGGACCGCCCTGCGACAACGCCCACAGGTCGACGCCGGCGCCGTCGGACGCTTCGGCGAAGGCCTCGCGCACGATCGGATGCAGTTCGGAAAGCTCCGCGAGCATGCCCACCGATTGCGAGCCTTGCCCGGGGAATACGAAAGCGAGTTGCGCTGAGGTCACGCGATGTTCCGGCCGAAAAACGAGCAGCGATGATACGTTCAGACAAAGCGATTTGTCTGTACCAGTGCGTATCGTGGGGCTTACGTCGCCGTCACCGTGCGCTTACCGGTCGCGTGCTGGGATGCGCGAAGGAGGTGGCCCATGATCCGCAAACTGGCATCCGGCGAATACCGCCTGTATTCGCGCAAGCCCGATCCGGGCACGGGCAAGCGGCGAAATCTCGGCACGTTCAAGAGCCGCGCCGCTGCCGAAAGGCACGAGCGCGAGGTGCAGTACTTCAAGCGTGCGAAAGGTTGAAAGCCTAGTAACGCAGCAGCACCGAGCCCCAGGTGAAACCGCCGCCGAAGGCTTCCAGCAACAACAACTGGCCGCGCTGCACGCGGCCCGAGCGCACCGCTTCGTCCAGCGCCAGCGGGACCGAACCGGAAGATGTGTTGCCGTGCCTGTCGACGGTGACGACGACCTGCTCCATCGGCATGTCCAGGCGCTTGGCCGTGGCTTCGATGATGCGCAGGTTGGCTTGGTGCGGGATCAGCCAGTCGAGGTCGTGCTTGTCCAGGCCGTTCGCGGCCAGCGCTTCGTCGACGACCGAATCCAGCGCCTTCACCGCGTGCTTGAATACCTCGTTGCCGCTCATGTGGATGCGCACGCCGGCATTGGGCTGGTCGAGCTGGAAACCGGCGGAAACGCCGACCGGGTTCCACAGCAGTTCCTTCTTGCCGCCATCGGCGTGCAGGTGGGTGCTGAGGATGCCGGTTTCGTTGTCGGCCTTCAGCACCACCGCGCCCGCGCCGTCGCCGAACAGCACGCAGGTGGTGCGCTCGGTCCAGTCGACCATGCGGGTCAGGGTTTCGCTGCCGATCACCAGCACGTTCTTCGCCGTGCCGGCGCGGATGAACTGGTCGGCCGTACTGAGCGCGAAGACGAAGCCCGAGCATGCCGCGTTGACGTCGAACGCGGCGCAACCTGCGATGCCGAGCTTGTGCTGGATCAGGCAGGCGGTGGAGGGGAAGATCAGGTCCGGGGTGGTCGTGCCGACGATGATCAGATCGATTTCGGAAGCTTCGACGCCGGCGGCCTGCAAGGCCTTGAGCGCGGCCTGGTAGCCCAGTTCGCTGGTGGTCTCGCCTTCGCCGGCGACATGACGCTCGCGGATGCCGGTGCGGGTGCGAATCCATTCGTCACTGGTATCGACGATCTTCGACAGATCGTCGTTGGTCAGCACCTTGGCCGGCAAATGGCTGCCCGTCCCGGCGATGCGCGAATAAATACGTCCCGTTGCTGCCGGCTCGCTCATGCTTTCTCCGAATGGATGTCACCGCCCGGCC
>DASRYD010000492.1:0-4351 GCA_035653955.1 Pseudoxanthomonas sp. | reverse complement strand
AAAGCATTCGCGGCCAAGGCCGCTCCCACAAGTTATGCCGCCTGCGCCAGCCCGGCGATTTCGGCCTTCACCAGCGCGCCCAGCTTCTGCATGCCGGCTTCGATCTTTTCCGCCGGCACGGTGACGAAGGACAGGCGCAGGGTGTTGGCCTGCGGGTCGTTGGCGAAGAACGGCGCGCCGGGCACGAAGGCCACGTTCTGCTCGATCGCCTTGGCCAGCAGGCGGGTCGTGTCGACGCCCTTGGGCAGGGTGACCCAGATGAACATGCCGCCTTCGGGCCGCGTCCATTGCGCTTCGGCCGGGAAATGCCGTTCCAGCGCGTCGAGCATGTAATGGCACTGGCGGCCATACAGATCGCGGATGGTCGGGATGTGCGTGTCGAGGAAGCCGTCCTTGACCGTCTCGTGGACGATGCGCTGGCTGAACGAGGGCGTATGCAGGTCGGCGGCCTGCTTGGCCTGGACCAGCTTGGAGAACAGCGGCTCCGGCGCGACCACGTAACCAAGGCGCAGGCCCGGGGCCAGCACCTTGGAGAACGAGCCCATGTAGACGCCGTTTTCCGGATCCATCGACAGCAGGCTCGGCAGGTGTTCGCCGTGGTACGACAGTTCTCCGTACGGATCGTCCTCGACCACCGGCACGCCCGCGGCGGCGGCCTTTTCCACCAGCGCCTGGCGGCGTTCCAGCGGCAGGCGGCGGCCAGTCGGGTTCTGGAAATTCGGCAGGCAGTACATGAAGCGCGCGCCAGCCAGCAGTTCGCGCGTCAGCGCACCGGTATCGATGCCCTGCTCGTCCGAAGGCATCGAGGCGAACTTCGGCTGGAACAGCGAAAACGACTGCAGTGCGCCGAGGTAGCTCGGGGTTTCCACCAGCACCTTGCTGCCCTCGTCGATCAGGGTCTTGCCCAGCAGGTCCAGGCCCTGCTGCGAACCGGTGACGATCAGCACGCGGCCGGGGCTGATCGGGGCGCCATGCGCGGCCATGCGCTGCGCCACCCATTCGCGCAAGGGGGTGAAACCTTCGGTCGGGCCGTACTGCAACGCGGCTTGCGGCGCATCGCGCAGCACCTTGTCGGTGGCTTCGCGCATGCGTTCGACCGGGAAGGTCGCCGGCGACGGCAGTCCGCCGGCGAAGGAGATCACCTCGGGACGCTCGGTGACCTTGAGGATTTCGCGGATCGCCGAGCTGGTCAGGGCCAGGGCGCGCTTGGACAGGGTGATATTGGCGTTCATCGGCATAGTCTATCGCCGCCCGGCATGCCGGTTGCTCGGCAGAAGGCACGGTCTATACCGGCGGAATTGTCGTTTCGAGCCCCTTAATACCCCGCTCTGCCCAAGCCGGCCCGGCGTCGATGCCGCAGGTCGCTTCCACTGTCGGATCAGCGCAACGCCAGGCGCATGTGGAACTCATGGTCGTCCTCACCCTCGACCACGAAACCCAAACGTTCGTACAGGCCGCGCGCAGGGTTGGCCTTCAGCACGTGAAGGGTCACGTCGCGACCCGCCGCACGCGCTTCCGCGATGTACTCCTGCAGCAAGGCCTCGCCCAGTCCCTGGCCCTGCAGTTCCGGCGCCAACTGGATCTGCATCACCACGTAGTCCATCCCGCTGCGGTCCAGCTTGAGCAGGCCGACGATGCGGCCATCTCGCAGCAATACTTGCGCGTGTCGGTAACCGTCGAGCAGGCGCGTGCGCATGCTGGACGGCGAAACGTCCGCCCCGGAGTTCTGCATGTGCGCCCGCATGGTGGCTTCACGCAACGCCAGCAAGGCGGGGATGTCCGCTTCGGTCGCAGCGCGGCGCTGCAGATCCGCCGCGCGGATCGGGATGGAAGCCATCATCGCCGCGTGCCCTGGTTTTCCAGCACCCGGCCGATGCCGCTGCTGTCCACTTCCACCGCTGCGGCCAGCAGCGCACCGGCTTCGGTGCGGCTGTCGAAGCCGAAGCGGAAATGCACCTCGCCCGCGGGCGTGCGCGAGGAATGCAGCGAGGCGATGCTGATGCCGTGGCGTTCGAACACGTGCAGCAGCGCGCGCAACGAACCGGGCCGGTCTTCCGGCAGGTGCACGCTCAGCGCCTGCGCATCGGCCAGGTCGGCCAGCAGGTAGCCCAGGCGCTCGTAGTTGTAATTGCCGTCGGCCAGCGCGCGTTCGCCCAGCGCCGCACGGTTCTCGGCGAAGAAACCCTCGCGGAACGATGCGCGCGCGGCCTCGTCGCCCTGCCCGACCGCGTCGCGCAGCCGCGCCAGTTGCGCGACCAGCTTGTCGAGCATGCCGGCAACGTATGGGTTGCCGAACTGGATGTCTTCGTAGATGGCAGGATTCAACGACAGGATCCGCGACAGGATCGCCGCGTCCATTTCGAAGGCCGCGGTGCGGAACGGCAGCAGCCCTTCCAGGCCGCCGAGTTCGGCGGAATATTCGCGGATCACCCCGGCCTGGGCCAGGTGCGCGGCATGGACCATCGCCTGTACCAGGGCCACGACCCGGTCGTGTTGCTCGGGCGTGGCCGGCACGCATTGTGCTTCGGTGGCAGCAAGGAAGCGCTCGAACCAGGCGCCCCACCCCTCCAGACGGGCCTCGCTCACCACCATCACCCGGCCCTTCAGCGTCGGCGATTTCGGCGGGGCGGTCATCGGATGCAGGCCGGCCACTTCCGCCTGCGAGCGCAGCATCGCCGCGACCGCCGGCGACTTGATCGAAGTGACGTCCAGCCACAACTTGCCGCGCTCGGCGCCATCGGCGATGCGCACGTAGTCGGCGATCAGCGCCGGTGTGCGGCGGATCGGCGCGGAGAACACCAGCACGTCGCTGCGCTCGATCAGCTCGCGTTCGCCGGGCGAATCCGCCGCGACCGGGTCGCGCCCCAGCACCCGCAGGCCCATGCGTTCGCGGAAGAACTGCGCCAGCCAGCGTCCGTACGCGCCTTCGCTGCCGACGATGCCGATGACCGGTTTGTGTTCGCTCAAAAGACCTGCACCCGAAAAGGAAAACGCCCGGAGGTTCCGGGCGTCATTCTAGGAAACCGAATTGGTTTCAGGTGTCAGGAAGTCATCCGATCCCAGAAACCCTTGACGCCGTCGAGGAAGGTCGCCGATTTCGGCGAGTGCTTGCGCGCTTCCTCGCCGACGAAAGTGGCTTCGAACTTCTCCAGCAGCTCGCGTTGTTCGGTGGTCAGGTTGACCGGGGTTTCGACCACGACGCGACAGAACAGATCGCCCTCGCTGCGGCTGCGCACCGACTTCACGCCCTTGCCGCGCAGGCGGAACAGCTTGCCGGTCTGGGTTTCGGCCGGAATGCGGATCTCGGCTTCGCCGCCCAGCGTGGGTACGCGCACGGTGTCGCCCAGCGCGGCCTGGGAAATGCGGATCGGCACCTCGCAATGCAGGTCGTCGCCATCGCGCTGGAAGATCTCGTGCTCGCGCACGCGCACTTCCACGTACAGGTCGCCCGGCGGCGTGCCCGGCGGACCGGCTTCGCCCTCGCCCTGCAGGCGGATGCGGTCGCCGTTGTCGACGCCGGCGGGGATTTTCACCGACAACGCTTTCTCTTCCTCGACGCGGCCTGCGCCATGGCAGGTCATGCACGGATTCTTGATGATCTTGCCGCCGCCGTGGCAATGCGGACAGGTCTGCTGCATGGCGAAGATGCCGCGCTGCATGCGTACCTGCCCCCGGCCGCCGCAGGTGCTGCAGGTCTCGGTCTTGCCGTCTTCCGAACCGCTGCCATGGCACGGCGCACAGGCGACCAGGGTCGGGATCTCGATGCGTTTCTCGACGCCGGAAACGGCCTCTTCCAGGTCGAGTTCCATCACGTAGCCGACGTCGGCGCCGCGCCGCGCCTGGCGCGCGCCGCCACCGCCGAAGATGTTGCCGAAGATGTCGCCGAAGATGTCGCCCATGTCGGCCGGGCCGGGCCCGCTGCCGCCCATGCCGTGCTCGAATGCGGCGTGGCCGTGCTGGTCGTACATGCGGCGCTTGCCGCCGTCGGACAGCACTTCGTAGGCTTCCTTGCATTCCTTGAACGCGACCTCCGCGGCCTTGTCGCCGGGGTTGCGGTCGGGGTGGAACTTCATCGCGCAGCGACGGTAGGCCTTCTTCAGCTCTTCCTCGCTGGCGTTGCGGGCCACGCCCAGCACTTCGTAATAGTCGCGCTTGCTCATCGTTATCGCCGTCGTTCCACGGTACTGCCAAACACCGACGGGCAGGTTCTGGCCTGCCCGTCGTGGTTACTCATCGCCCGATCACGGACCTCAGGACTTCTTGTCGTCCTTGACTTCGGTGAACTCGGCATCGACCACGTCGTCGCCGCCCGCCGAAGCGCCGCCCGGCTGGCCGGCATCGGCGCCCGGCT
>DASRYD010000491.1:0-2831 GCA_035653955.1 Pseudoxanthomonas sp. | reverse complement strand
GCTGGCCGAGTGCGGCAGGATCGCCAGCAGGCGCGGACCTTCGATCACCGACATGGCCAGGTCGGCCAGCACCTTGTGCGCGGCCGTGGTCGGATGCACGCCATCCGCGAACAGATAGGTGTCCGCGCCGCCCGGCACCGTGGAGGCGGGGCTGCAGAACAGCGAATTGCCCCCCTGCACCGCCGTCGAACAGGCCGGCGTGGTCACGTTGCTCAGGCCGTAGGTTGCAGGGCTGGCCACCACTTCCTGCAGGAAGTGGAAGGTGTCCATCGGGATCACCCGCAGGTTGGCCGAGGCCAGACCCGTGTACAGCGCGTTGTTGTACGCCGCGCTCAATTGCGTGCCGGTGGCCTTGTTGCCGGCGTACGCCGGGGTCAGGCCGATGTCCGGCAGTGTCGGCACCAGGATGTACCGCGCGCCGGCCTGGGTCAGCGCGCCGACCAGGCCGACCTGAGCGGCGACCGCCGTGCCGATGGTCGCCGGCGCGTTCGCCGGGTTGGTGATCGAAAACACGTCGTTGGCGCCACCCCACACCGTATACAGCGCGCCCGGATCGACCGTGTGCCCGGAAGCGAGGTAGCGTGCGTACTGCGTGGTCAACGAAGGCACGTAACCCAGCGCATTGGCGCTATCCACGCCGACGCGTGCGCCGCCGACCGCCCAGTTGTTGCCGCCGGTCAGGGTCGGGTTGGGCGTGCCGTTGCCGGTCCACGCCGCCGAGGCATTGCTGCCGTAGTAATCGGCCAGATGCTGGGACCAGACATAGCCCGGGTTGGTGGTGAACTGGCCGAGGATCGCACCGTTGGGCCCGACCACTTGGACCAGGGTCGGACGGAAATAACCGCCGTCGGTCAGGCTGTCGCCGAAGAACACGGTCTCGGTGAACGGCGCCCGGCCCGACTGGGCGAAGGCAGGCAATGCGGCGAGCGTCAGGGCGCTGGCGAGCAGGGTGCGGCGGAGCTTGGCTTTCATCGTGGTTCCTTGGTGGGCACCGACATACGACGGCGAATGTTGCCTATGGTTTCACGAAAATATAACGCCGACATGCTGCGCCGCCGCACAAGCCGGCCTCTTACCGGCGACAATGCACGCATGCATATCCAGTTGAACGGCGAAGCCCGCGATATCGCCCCGGGTACCACCATCGTCCAGTTGCTCGAGGCGGAAGGCCTGGCCCGGCGTCGGGTCGCGGTGGAGGTCAATGGCGAAATCGTGCCGCGCAGCGCGCACGCCAGCCGCGTCCTGCAAGACGGCGACCACGCGGAGATCGTGCATGCGCTGGGCGGCGGATGAAGCACGCCGCGCGGCACGTTGCCGATTCCTTTCGGCGATAATTCCGGCATGACCACACTCTCCCCCCAAGATCCGCTGGCGATCGCCGGCAAGCCTTACCGTTCGCGCCTATTGACCGGCACCGGCAAGTTCAAGGACCTCGACGAAACCCACCGCGCCACCGAGGCCGCCGGCGCGCAGATCGTCACCGTCGCGATCCGCAGGACGAACATCGGCCAGAACCCGGGCGAACCGAACCTGCTCGACGTGCTGCCGCCCGACCGTTTCACCATCCTGCCCAACACCGCCGGCTGCTACACCGCCGACGACGCGGTGCGCACCTGCCGGCTGGCGCGCGAACTGCTCGACGGCCACAAGCTGGTGAAGCTGGAAGTGCTGGGCGACCAGAAAACCCTGTACCCGGACGTGGTGCAGACCCTCGCCGCCGCCGAGAAGCTGGTCGCCGATGGTTTCGACGTGATGGTCTACACCAGCGACGATCCGATCCTGGCCAAGCGCCTGGAGGAAATCGGCTGCGTCGCGGTGATGCCGCTGGCCGCGCCGATCGGTTCGGGCCTGGGCATCCAGAACAAGTACAACCTGCTGGAGATCGTCGAGAACGCCAAGGTGCCGATCATCGTCGACGCCGGCGTCGGCACCGCGTCCGACGCGGCCATCGCGATGGAACTGGGCTGCGACGGCGTGCTGATGAACACCGCCATCGCCAGCGCGAAGGATCCGGTGCTGATGGCCAGTGCGATGAGGAAGGCGGTGGAAGCCGGTCGCGAAGCCTTCCTCGCCGGACGCATCCCGCGCAAGCGCAACGCGAGCGCATCGAGCCCCATCGACGGCCTGATCGGCTGATGACCGATCCGTTCTCCAGCCCCGGCGCGAAGACGCCCGCCAAACCCTTCACCAAGACCGAAGGCCGCCGCGAAATCCGCAGCTTCGTCCTGCGCCAGGGCCGCTTCACCGAAGCGCAGCAGCGCGCGTTCGATCTGCAATGGCCGCGCTTAGGCATCGACTACCTTGGCGAGGCGCGCGACTACGACGCCATCTTCGGGCGCCGCGCACCGCTGGTGCTGGAAATCGGCACCGGCAACGGCGAGGCGCTGCGCTACACCGCGCAGCAGGATGCTACGCGCAACTACATCGGCATCGAAGTGCACGCGCCCGGCGTCGGCCGCCTGCTCAACGGCCTGGCCGAAGACGGCAGCGGCCATGTGCGCGTCTACCACCACGACGCGGTCGAGGTGTTGAGCCGCGAAGTCGCCGACGGCGCGCTCGACGAAGTGCGCATCTACTTTCCGGATCCGTGGCACAAGAAGCGCCACAACAAGCGGCGACTGGTGCAACCCGAGTTCGCCAGCCTGATCGTGCGCAAACTCGCGGCCGGCGGACGCCTGCACCTGGCCACCGACTGGGAAAACTATGCCGAACACATGTGGGACGTGCTCGATGCGACCCCTGGCCTGCGCAACGTCGCCGGCCCGCGCGGCCACGTGCCGCGCCCCGAATGGCGCCCGCAGACCCATTTCGAAACCCGCGGCCGGAAACTC
>DASRYD010000490.1:0-2364 GCA_035653955.1 Pseudoxanthomonas sp. | reverse complement strand
AGCGACGAGGCCGAAGCCAACGCGAAGGACGCGGTGCTGCAGAGCGTGCCCGCCGAGCGCCGCCACACGCTGATCGCCGAGCGCGTGGAGCAAGGCGGGGCCGTCACCTACCGCTTCGACATCCGCATGCAGGGTGCCGACCCCGTCGCGGCCGTGCGATTCCGGCTTCGGAGATATCCCTTGAACAACCCCGTGACCCCGACCGTGCCCGGCGCGGTATCCGATTACCACCAGTATCCCGACGCTTCGGGCCATTTCGGCCGCTATGGCGGCCGTTTCGTCGCCGAAACCCTGATCGGGCCGTTGCAGGAACTGGCCGCCGCCTACGACGCGGCGCGCGTCGATCCCGCCTTCATCGCCGAATTCGAAAAGGACCTGAAGCACTACGTCGGCCGGCCCAGCCCGATCTACGAAGCCGAGCGCCTGTCCCGCGAGGCCGGCGGCGCGCGCATCCTGCTCAAGCGCGAAGACCTGAACCACACCGGTGCGCACAAGATCAACAACACCATCGGCCAGGCGCTGCTGGCCAGCCGCATGGGCAAGCAGCGGATCATCGCCGAGACCGGCGCCGGCCAGCACGGCGTCGCTTCCGCCACCGTCGCCGCGCGGCTGGGGCTGGAATGCGTGGTGTACATGGGCGCCACCGACATCGAGCGGCAGAAGATCAACGTCTACCGGATGAAGCTGCTCGGCGCGACCGTGGTGCCGGTGACCAGCGGTTCGGCCACCCTGAAGGACGCGCTGAACGAGGCGATGCGCGACTGGGTGACCAACGTGCAAGACACCTTCTACATCATCGGCACCGTCGCCGGGCCCGACCCGTATCCGCGCATGGTCCGCGACTTCAACGCGGTGGTCGGCAAGGAAGCGCGCACGCAGATGCTGGCCGACTACGGTCGCCTGCCCGACGCGATCACCGCCTGCGTCGGCGGCGGCAGCAACGCCATCGGCCTGTTCCACGCCTTCCTCAACGACCCGTCGGTGCGCATCGTCGGAGCCGAAGCGGCTGGCGACGGCATCGAAACCGGACGCCATGCCGCTTCCATCGCCGCCGGCCGTCCCGGCGTGCTGCACGGCAACCGCACCTACGTGATCTGCGACGACGACGGGCAGATCATCGAGACCCATTCGGTTTCCGCCGGCCTCGATTACCCCGGCGTCGGCCCCGAGCATGCCTTCCTCGCCGATTCCGGCCGCGCGCAATACGTCGGCGTCACCGACGACGAGGCGCTGGCCGCTTTCCACACGCTGGCGCGCACCGAGGGCATCCTCGCCGCACTGGAATCCAGCCACGCGGTCGCGCAAGCGATCAAGCTGGCCCGCGAGCTGCCGAAGGACGCGCTGGTGCTGTGCAACCTGTCCGGTCGCGGCGACAAGGACGTGCATACCATCGCGGCGCGCGAGAACATTCAACTCTGAAACCGCCGAACCCGGCATCCGAATCACCGAGGAATCCCGATGAACGAAACCAACACCGATCCGCAGGCCGCCAACGCCCCGACCCCGCTCGACCCTGCCTTCTTCACCTGCGTCAACGAATACCTGGAACTGACCAACCGCCAGTCCCAGCAGCAAGGCCTGAAGCGGATCAGCGTCGCTTCGCTGTACGCCGCCGCGCGCTTCAATGCGCATGTATATCTGGCGCACATGCAGCCGGGTGACGTGGCGAACGAGCGCAAGGAATTCCTCGATTACATGACCACCATGTATCGGCGCATGCTCAACGAGCACCTCGACGGACTGGGCCAGGAGCGTGGTCTCGACGTGGGCGAATCCGAACTTGCCGCCGAATACGCCGCGGCGGCAAGCCGGTTGCCGGAAGGCGCACCCGCGCAATGAGCCCACTACCGAAGGGTCGTTTCGAACGCAAGTTCGCCGAACTCGCGGCAGCCAAGCGCAAGGCGCTGATCCCGTTCGTCACTGCCGGCGACCCGTCGCTGGAAGCCACGGTGCCGGTGATGCATGCGCTGGTCGAGGCGGGCGCCGACGTCATCGAGCTGGGCGTGCCGTTCTCCGACCCCATGGCTGATGGCCCGACGATCCAGCGCAGCTCCGAGCGTGCGCTGGCGCGTGGCGCCGGCCTGCGCTACGTGCTGGAGGCGGTGGAAGTGTTCCGCCAGCAGGACGACACCACGCCCCTGGTGTTGATGGGTTACCTGAATCCGGTCGAGATCCATGGCGCGGAACGTTTCGCAGGGGAAGCGGCGCAAGCCGGCGTCGATGGTGTGCTGCTGGTCGACCTGCCGCCAGAGGAAGCCGCCGAAACCCGCGGCATCCTCAATGCGCACGGGCTGGCCCTGGTCGCGCTGGCTTCGCCGACCACCGGCGCGGGCCGCCTCGGCATGCTTTGCGACGCCGCGCAGG
>DASRYD010000489.1:0-2278 GCA_035653955.1 Pseudoxanthomonas sp. | reverse complement strand
GCCCTGCCGTCCGGCGCGCAGGCCGCAGTGCTGGTTGGCGATCCGGGCCAGCCGGGCGTGTTCACCCTGCGCCTGAAGATGCCGCCCGGCTACCGCGTGCCGCGCCATTGGCACCCGACCGACGAAGCCGTGACCCTGATCGAAGGCGACCTGACCCTGTCGATGGGCGCCGCCGACATGGCCCACGACGCGGCCCTGTCGCCGGGCGATTTCGTCAACCTGCCCGCCCAAATGCATCACCAGGCCAGCTCGAAAGGCGGCGCCGTCGTGCAGATCCAGAGCACCGGTCCGTTCGTGATCAACTACATCGATCCGAAGGACGATCCGCGCGGCGCCGACAAAGCGGCAGGCACGAAATAACGAGAACGATCTCGGTGGCACCCTCCCCGGCCCTCCCCCGCGAGCGGGGGAGGGAGCCTGGGTCAGAGGATGTAGCGGCTCAGGTCCGGGTCCTGCACCAGTTCGCCCAGGTGCGCATCGACGTAGGCGCGGTCGATGGCCAGCGATTGGCCGTCGCGGTCGGGCGCTTCGAAACTGAGCGTGTCGAGCAGGCGTTCCAGCACCGTGTGCAGGCGGCGCGCGCCGATGTTTTCCTGGCGTTCGTTGACCTGCGCGGCGATCTCGGCGAGGCGGTCCACCGCGTCGTCGCCGAAGTCCAGGCTCACGCCTTCGGTCTTCAGCAATTCCACGTACTGCTTGGTCAGCGCGGCCTTCGGCTCGGTCAGGATGCGCACGAAGTCCTGCTTCGACAGCGCCGACAGTTCCACCCGGATCGGGAAGCGGCCCTGCAGTTCGGGAATCAGATCGCTGGGCTTGGCCAGGTGGAACGCGCCGCTGGCGATGAACAGGATGTGGTCGGTCTTGACCGTGCCGTACTTGGTACTGACGTTGCTGCCCTCGACCAGCGGCAGCAGGTCGCGCTGCACGCCTTCGCGCGAAACATCGCCGCCACCGACGTTGTCCCCGCGCTTGGCGACCTTGTCGATTTCGTCGATGAACACGATGCCATGCTGTTCGCAGGCGTCGATCGCCGCGGCGCGCACGTCGTCCTCGTTGACCAGCTTCGCCGCTTCCTCGTCCAGCAACAGCGGGCGCGCGGCCTTGATCGCCAGCTTGCGCGTCTGCGACTTGGCGTTGCCCAGGTTGGAGAACATCTGCCGCAACTGCTGGCCCATTTCCTCCATGCCCGGCGGGGTCATGATGTCGACGCCGACATTGACCGCGAATTCCAGTTCGATTTCGCGGTCTTCCAGTTCGCCCGCCCGCAACATCTTGCGGAACTTGGCCCGGGTATCGTCATCGACAGCCACGCTCTGCGCGGCCGGATCGCCGCCGAAACCGAAACCGCCGGGGTTGCGCTTGGGCAACAGCGCGTCGAGGATGCGGTCTTCGGCGCGTTCCTCGGCCTGCGTGCGCACGCGCACCTTGGCCTGTTCGCGGTACATCTTCACCGCGGTGTCGGCCAGGTCGCGGACGATCTGTTCGACGTCCTTGCCGACGTAGCCGACTTCGGTGAAGCGCGTGGCCTCGACCTTGACGAACGGCGCGTTGGCCAGCGTGGCCAGGCGCCGCGCGATCTCGGTCTTGCCGACGCCGGTCGGGCCGATCATCAGGATGTTCTTCGGCATCACCTCGTTGCGCAGGTCCTCGGGCAGCTGCATGCGCCGCCAGCGGTTGCGCAGGGCGATGGCGACCGCGCGCTTGGCCGCGTGCTGGCCGACGATGTGGCGGTCGAGTTCCTGCACGATTTCGCGCGGGGTCATGGTGGAATTGGTGTTGTCGTTCATGGTTCGCATTCGTAGGAGCGGCGTGAGCCGCGATCGCGTGGAATCGGAAACTGGTCGCGGCTCACGCCGCTCCTACAGTTCCTCCACCACCACATTGCGGTTGGTGTAGATGCAGATGTCGCCGGCGATGTTCAATGCCTCGACCGCGATGGACTTCGCGTCCATCTGCGTGTGCGCGAGCAGCGCGCGCGCCGCGGACAGCGCGTAGCTGCCGCCGGAACCGATGGCGATGATGCCGTCCTCCGGCTCGATCACGTCGCCGGTGCCGCTGATGATCAGCGAAGTGTCCTTGTCGGCCACCGCCAGCAGCGCCTCGAGCTTGCCGAGGCGGCGCTCGGTGCGCCAATCCTTGGCCAGTTCCACCGCAGCACGCTGCAGCTGGCCATGCTTTTCCAGCTTCGCCTCGAACAACTCGAACAGGGTGAAGGCATCGGCGGCGGCACCGGCGAAGCCGGCCAGCACCTGGCCATCGCGGCCAAGGCGGCGGACCT
>DASRYD010000488.1:0-2092 GCA_035653955.1 Pseudoxanthomonas sp. | reverse complement strand
ATCGGGCGCGCTGGCGAACACGCCGGCCAAGGCCGGATCCTCCACGTCGTAACGCGCACCGCCGAGCGCCTCGCACCAGCGGCCGCCGACGTGGTGGGTCGAACGCAGCAGATCGGGACGTTGCAGGGTAAGAGGCATGGTTGCGGCCTGGTTGGATTCGGGAAACGTCGCCGGCTCAGTCGCCGGCGACGATGGCGGCGATGGCCTCGCCGATTTCGCGCGTCGTCGCCGTGCCGCCGAGATCGCCGGTACGCGGACCTTCGCGCAGCACTTGTTCTATGGCGCCCAGGATCGCGTCGTGCGCGGTGCGGCCGGCGCCTTGTCCATGGTCCAGGAAATCGAGCATCAACGCGCCGGACCAGATCATCGCGATGGGATTGGCGATGCCCTTGCCGGCGATGTCCGGCGCCGAGCCGTGCACCGGCTCGAACAGCGACGGGAACGCGCGCTCGGGATTCAGGTTGGCCGATGGCGCCAGCCCGATCGTGCCGGTGGTCGCGGGGCCGAGGTCGGAAAGGATGTCGCCGAACAGGTTGGACGCGACCACGACGTCGAAGCGCGTCGGCTGCATGACGAAACGGGCGCTGAGGATGTCGATGTGCTGCTTGTCGACCGCCACCTGCGGATAGCCGGCGCCGACGGCGTCGGCACGGCCGTCCCACCACGGCATGCTGATCGCGATGCCGTTGCTCTTGGTCGCGACGGTCAGGTGCTTGCGCTGGCGCGCGTTGGCCAGCTCGAAGGCGTACTTCAGCACGCGGTCGGCGCCGAAGCGCGACATCACGGTTTCCTGCACGACGATCTCGCGCTCGGTGCCGGCGTACATGATGCCGCCCAGCGAGGTGTATTCGCCCTCGGTGTTCTCGCGCACCACGTAGTAATCGATGTCGCCGGGCTTGCGCCCGGCCAGCGGGCACGGCACGCCTTCGAACAAGCGTACCGGGCGCAGATTGATGTACTGGTCGAATTCGCGGCGGAACTTCAGCAGCGAGCCCCACAGCGACACGTGGTCGGGCACCGTGGCCGGCCAGCCGACCGCGCCGAAGTACAGCGCGTCCATGCCTTGCAATTGCGCCTTCCAGTCGTCTGGCATCATCTGCCCGTGCCGCGCGTAATAGTCGCAGTGGGCCCAGTCGAAATGGACGAAGTCGAGATCGATGCCGAAGCGTCCTGCGGCCGCTTCCAGTACGCGCAGGCCCTCGGGCATCACTTCCTGGCCGATGCCGTCGCCGGGAAGGACGGCGATGCGGTGCTTGCTCACGATGCGGTTTCTCCTGTCGGCGCGCGGGTTCCGCGACCGGACGCGGCCAGCACGTCGTCCAGCCAGCCGACCCGCAGTTCGGGAACCGAACGCGCCAGTTGTTCGTAATAGGGATGGTGGGGGCCGCGCGCATAGTCCTCGCGGGCGATCTGGGCCAGCTTGCGGCCGTGACGCATCACCACGATGCCGTCGCAGACCGCGCGCACGCTGTGCATGTCGTGGCTGATGAACAGGTACGAGGCGTTGACCTCGCGGCGCAGCTCGGCGATCAGGTCGAGGATCGCCGCGGCGACCACCGGGTCCAGCGCCGAGGTCACTTCGTCGCACAGGATCAGGTCCGGTTGTGCGGCCAATGCGCGGGCCAGGTTGATGCGCTGCTTCTGTCCGCCGGACAGGCCGGCCGACGTGCGTTCGGCCAGCGCCGACGGCAGCTTGACCAGGTCGAGCAGTTCGGCCACGCGACGGCGGCGCGTCGCCGCGTCCATGCCATGGAAGAACGCCAGCGGACGCTCGAGGATGCGGCCGACCGTGTGCGACGGATTCAGCGCAGTGTCGGCGTGCTGGAACACGATCTGCACGCGGCGCAGCGTTTCGCGGTCGCGCTTCGCCAGTGCGCCCGGCAGAACCTGGCCATCGAAACGGACCTCGCCCGCCGCCGGTTCGATCAACCCGGCGATGCAACGCGCCAGCGTCGACTTACCGGAACCGGATTCGCCGATCACGCCGATTGCCTGGCCGCGGTACAACTTGAAATCCACCTCCGACAGCACCGGGATCTCGGGCTTGCCGTCGCGCACGCGGCCGTAGCCGGCCGACAGGCCGACCACTTCG
>DASRYD010000487.1:0-7078 GCA_035653955.1 Pseudoxanthomonas sp. | reverse complement strand
GTAGCATCTGCGTCTACTGCGGTTCCAACACCGGCGCCAAGCCCGTTTACGCCGAACGCGCCATCGCGCTGGGCCAGCGCATCGCCCGCGAAGGCCTGACCCTGGTCTATGGCGGCGGCAACGTCGGCCTGATGGGCACCGTCGCCGATGCCGCACTGCAGGCGGGTGGCGGGGTGATCGGCGTGATCCCCGAACAACTGGTCGGCTGGGAAGTCGCGCACCAGGGCCTGACCAAACTGGAAATCGTCGCCAACATGCATGAGCGCAAGATGCGCATGTTCGACCTGGCCGACGCCTTCGTCGCCCTGCCCGGCGGCTTCGGCACGCTGGACGAGATGTTCGAGATGCTGACCTGGCGCCAGCTCGGCATCGGCGACCGGCCTTGCGCCTTCCTCGACGTGGACGGTTTCTACGCGCCGTTGATGGCGATGATCGACCGCATGGTCGAGGAACGCTTCCTACACCCCGACCAACGCCACGACCTGTGGCATGGCGACGACCTCGACGCATTGTTCGCGTGGATGCGCGGGTACCGGCCGGCGCAGGCGGACAAGTGGATGGATGAGAAGCGGCGCAAGTCGTTGCGCTGATTTCTCACACCCACTTAGATTAACCGTCATCCCAGCGAAAGCTGGGATGACGAGCAAAGGCAAAAGAAAAACATGACACTCCCATCCACCTTCAAAGCCTTCCGCATCCACAACGACACCACCGGCTACCGCAGCGGCATCGAACGGATCGCGCTGGACGACCTGAACCCCGGCGAAGTCGTGGTCAAGTCCGCCTACTCCTCGGTCAACTTCAAGGACGCGCTGGCCGGCACCGGCAAGGGCAAGATCCTGCGCAGATTCCCGCTGGTCGGCGGCATCGACGTCGCCGGCCATGTCGTCGCCTCGACCGATGCGAAGTTCAAGGAAGGCGATCGGGTGCTGGTCACCGGCAGCGGCCTGAGCGAAACCCGCGACGGCGGCTATGCCGAATACGCGCGGCTGGAATCGCAATGGGTCATTCCCCTGCCCGCCGGCCTCGACCTGCGCGAGAGCATGATCCTGGGTACGGCCGGTTTCACTGCGGCCCTGGCGCTGTACCGGATGCGCGAGAACCGGCAAACGCCGGAACTCGGCCCCCTGGCGGTAACCGGCGCGAGCGGTGGCGTCGGTTCGCTGGCCGTCGACATCTTCAGCAAGGCGGGTTTCGAAGTGCATGCGATCAGCGGCAAGGCGGAACAAGCCGCTTACCTGCAATCGATCGGCGCATCGCAGGTGCTGGGCCGCGAAGCGCTGGCAACCATCCGACCGATGGAATCGGCGCGCTTCGGCGGGGGTCTCGACAATGTCGGCGGCCCGATGCTGACCAGCCTGCTCGCGCAGACCGTACCCTACGGCAACGTCGCCTCGGCCGGATTGGCCGCCACCGCCGACCTGCCGATGACGGTGATGCCCTTCATCATCCGCGGCGTGTCGCTGCTGGGCGTGGCCAGCGCCGGTACCGCACGCGACGTCCGCGAGGCGGTCTGGGAAAAACTGGCGGGCGAATGGAAGCCGCGCCACCTCGACACGATTTGCACCCGCGAGGCGACGCTGGAGGAGCTGCCGCAGGTATTCGACACGATGCTGGCCGGCGGCTCGCTGGGGCGCACGCTGGTCCGGATCGGATAGCCGTCCGCCCAAGGCAGGGACATTGCCACCGTGCCGTGGCTTCGGCCTACAATCGGCCGACGCCCCCGAGTCCCCGCCATGGCCCGCATCCTGATTGTCGACGATTCGCCTTCGCAACTGTTCGGCATCCAGCGCCTGGTCGAGAAGATCGGCCATGAATCGCTGACCGCCGAGGACGGCGCCAGCGGCGTGGAACTGGCCAAGCAGGCCCAGCCGGACCTGGTGCTGATGGACGTGGTGATGCCGAACCTCAACGGCTTCCAGGCCACGCGCCAGCTCAGCCGCGAACCGAGCACGCAGCACATCCCGGTGGTGCTGGTGACCACCAAGGACCAGGACACCGACCGTATGTGGGGCCTGCGCCAGGGGGCGAAGGCTTATCTGACCAAGCCGTTCGGGGAGGCCGAGCTGGCCGAGGTGATCGATCGGTTGTTGCCCATGACCGAAGCGCCTGCGGACGAAGCGCCGCCAGAAGCCACGGCATGAGTCGACCACATCGTCGCAAGAAGCGACGCGAACACGACGCCCGAAGACCGGAGGACCCGTCTTGCCGCATCCACTGTTCGTTCCCATGGCCGCGCACGTCGCGCTGGCCGCTTTCCTTTATGCGTTGTTGACTGTCGTACGCGCGCCAACCATCTGGGGCATTGGCCGTCGCACCGACGGCAGCAATCCGATGGCGAAGCTGGAACCCCGGATCAGCGCCAATCTTTCCAACCAATTCGAATGGCCCATGCTTTTCTATACGGCCTGTCTGCTGCTGATGCAACGGGAGACGAGCCAACTTGCCATCGTGCTTGCGTGGGTATTCGTCGGCGGCCGCCTGTTGCATAGCGCCGTCCAGATATTGACTACGAATATCCGCCTGCGTGGCCTTGTCTTCACCGTGAACTTCGTCGCTGTCCTCGGGCTTTGGACGACCGCCCTGTTCGCCTATGACGCATAGATAAGCCCCGCTGATCGAAACCGCATCCTTCGATGCGCATGGCGCCAAAAACTCAACCTACTGCTTCTCCAAAGCTTTCCGCCAACCTGCGGTAAGCCTCGCGCTGAGCCTCGTCGGCCGCACGCGGCGCGGTGACTTCCAGTTCGACGATCTGATCGCCGGCCGGATTGCCCGGCAGGCCGCGGCCGCGCAGGCGCAGCTTGCGCCCCGCTTCCGAATCGGCGGGTACTTTCAGTTCCACGGGCCCGCCCAGCGTGGGCACGCTCAACGTCGCGCCCAGTGCTGCCTGCCATGGCGCCACCGGCAACACGTAGATGATGTTGCGGCCGTCGACCTCGAACTGCGGATGCGCCGCGTATTCGATTTCCAGCAGCAGGTTGCCGCCGCCATTGCCCTGCCCGGCCAGCCGGATCGACTGCCCCGGCTTGATGCCCTTGGGAATGCGCACGTCGAGCTGCCTGCCGTTCAAGTCGATGCGCACGCTGCCGCCGTCGTACACCGCCTGCAGCGGCACGGCGAACTTCGCCCGCGTATCGCCACGCGGCTGCGGTCCGCGCGATCCGGCATGCGCACGGCGGCCGAACAGGTTCTCGAAGAAATCGCTGAAGCCGCCGCCGCTTCCGCCGGTGTTGCCGAAGATTTCCTCGAAATCGAAATCCTGGCCATTGCCGAACCCCCCATGGCCGAAATTCGGCGGCGGCCGGAATTCCTCGCCCGGGCGATAGCCCTGCGCGCGCAACTGGTCGTAGGCCGCGCGCTTCTGCGGATCGCGCAGCGCCTCGTAGGCCTCGTTGACCGCCTTGAACTTGTCCTCGGCGCCGGCTTCCTTGCTGACGTCCGGATGGTACTTGCGCGCGAGGCGGCGGTAGGCGGTCTTGATCTCGGCTTCGCCGGCGCTGGGCTCGATGCCGAGGATGGCGTAGTAGTCCTTGAATTCCATGCGATGCCCTGGTCCGCCCGTTGGCGGAAGTATGTCATTCCCGCCCGCGACGGCAAGCAACACGCCCGCGACCCGACGCCTTGCGGCGACGGATCGCATGGTCTTCTACCGACGCGAACGCAGACGGGCCGATGCTTCCGGCCAACGCCCGCGTCCAACCGGCGGCGCTTACTGCACCGAAGCGGGCGCCTCGCCCGCGCCGTCGTCCAGCGGGGTCACCCCGACCTGGATCTTGCGCGGCTGCGATTGCGCCTTCTTCGGAATACTGATCTCCAGCACCCCGTTGCGGCCACTGGCGGTGATCGCGGTGGTGTCGGCGGTATCCGGCAGGGCGAAGCGGCGTTCGAACTTGCCGTGGCGACGTTCGACGCGACTGAAGCGCTCGCCTTCGCCGGCGTTCGCGACCGGGCGTTCGCCGCCGATGGTCAGCAGATTGCCGTCGGCCTGGATTTCGATGGCCTGCGGGTCGATGCCCGGCACGTCGACGAAGATCGCGAAGCGCAAGGCTTCTTCCTTGACGTCGACGCGCGGCGCCCACGCGGCAATGGCGGATTGGGCTTCGAAACCGAAGCGGCGGGACAAGTGGCGGTGATGCGGATACAGGTACATGCGGGTTTCCATCGTCTGGTGTGCGGCAGCGCCGCGATGCAGGGGAAATGGCCGCCATTCCCGCGTTTTCAAGCGCCTTGAAAACGCCGTAACCGGCTTCATGTACCATCGGTTCACCTACCCACGCGGAGCGAAACATGGCCATCCAGACCGGCGAGCGCTTGCCCGAAGCCACTCTCAAGCGCATCGGCGAAGGCGTCGAAACCGTGGACACGCGCACCCTGTTCGACGGCAACAGGATCGTGCTGTTCGCGGTGCCGGGCGCATTCACCCCGACCTGCTCGGAACGCCACCTGCCCGGCTTCGTCGCGCATTACGACGATTTCCAGCAGCGCGGCATCGGCGTGTATTGCGTGTCGGTCAACGACCCGTTCGTGATGCAGGCCTGGGGCAAGGACCAGCACGTGCCCGACGGCCTGCAGATGCTCGCCGACGGCAACGGCGACTTCACCAAGGCGCTGGGCCTGGAAATGGATGCCAGCGGCTACGGCATGGGCCTGCGCTCGCGCCGTTACGCGCTGTACGCCGAAGACGGCGTGGTCAAGGGCCTGTGGGTCGAGGCCCCGGGCGAATTCAAGGTTTCCTCGGCCGAACACGTGCTGGCCGAGCTGACGCGAGGCTAACGAATGGTGGCCTAGGCTGAGCGGAGTTTTCCGCCAGCCGAAGGTCGCCCCATGTCCAAGCCCGCCAGGAAAGCCCTCGTCACGACGCCTTTCACCGACAAGAGCGTTCTGCGCGCCAACGCGCGCAAGGACATCGACAAGGGCGCCGTTACCCGCACCTACACCGCGGACCGCAAGACCGTCATCGCCAAGCTCAACGAGGCGCTGGCGACCGAATGGGTCTGCGTGCTGCGCTATTACCGGCACTATTTCATGGCCTCCGGCATGCTCGCCGATTCGGTCAAGGCCGAATTCCTCGAGCATGCGCAGCAGGAACTGGCCCACGCCAACCAGATCGCCGAGCGCATCGTGCAGTTGGGCGGCGAACCCGACCTGGACCCGGCCACCCTGGCCGGGCGCTCGCACGCCGAATACAAGCCAGGCAAGGACCTGCGCGACATGGTCAAGGAAGATCTGGTCGCCGAACGCATCGCCATCGACAGCTACCGCGAGCTGATCGATTACGTCGGCGACAAGGACACCACGACCAAGCGCATGCTCGAGGGCATCCTGGCCCAGGAAGAAGAGCATGCCGACGAGTTCGCCGACCTGCTCGCCGGCTGGATCGGCGATTGACGCTCTTCCTTCTCCCACCGGGAGAAGGAAGAAACAACGACTATCGCAATACGCTGAAGCGCACCTGCTTCCACGCGCCGCTGTCGGCCAGCGCGGTCAGCGTGTGCCCGCCGGTTTCCTCGTAATCGCGGGTGAAGGCCTGCGCGCCGTTGGTTTCGGCGATCCAGCGGCCGTCGAGCAGCCATTGCACGCGCGCCTGCGTGCCCAACGCGCGTACCGCCAGCCGCGCTCCGTGCGTGCTGCCGGGCGCGCGGGCGAGCATTGCGCGTTCGTTGATGCCTTCGATATGCAGTTCTTCGCCGGCATCGCGGCCATCGGGTGCGCAGTCGGGCGATAGCGGCGGCAACTTCGATTCTTTCCGCACCTGCGCCGGCAACCACGGCGACGCCAATGCGGGCCAGCGCGCGATTTCCGCTTCGTCCGCAACGTGGGGTTTCGCGCATTCGGCGGACAGGCGCAATCCGGTCTTCGCATCCCTGCGGAACCTTTCGCGGCCGGGATTCCACAAGCGCGCATCGCGCTCGGCGAAGGTGGGCGGTACCGCACCGTCCAGCGTCCATGCCTTCATCCGGCGTTGGCAAAGTTGCGGCGCGGCGGCTTCCGGCGGCAGGCCCAGCGGCCAGCAGACCGCGGTTTCGGCCACGTTGGCCGGCGGCGGTAACGGTACGGCGTCGCCTGGCGTCCGCGGCAGGCTGTCGATCGTTTCGAACATCAAGGGCAATGCGGTCACCGCGCCATACTGGCCAGGCAAGGGCGTGCCGTCCGGGCGGCCTACCCACACGCCGACGGTGTAGCGGCGCGTGCTGCCGATGGCCCAGGCATCGCGGAAACCGTAACTGGTGCCGGTTTTCCAGGCCACGCGCGGACGCGCGCCGACATCGAACGCGCCCTGTCCATAACCGGGGCGCGGGTTGGCTTCGAGTATTTCGCGCACGATCCACGCCGCACCGGGCGAGAGGATGCGCCGTTCCGTCCGCTCTTCCGCCTGCGTGTAGCGCACGCGCCCGGCGACGCCGCCCCGGTTCAGCGCGCTGTAGGCGCCGACCAGGTCTTCCAGTCGTGCGCCGGTACCGCCGAGGATCATCGCCAGGTTCGGCTTCGCACCGGGCGGATACTTCAATGCGACGCCGCCGTTGGCGAGCCGTGCGGAAAAGCGCGCCGGACCCACCCGGTCGAGCAGATCGACCGCGGGCACGTTCAACGACAGGCGCAACGCTTCCGCCGCGCCGATCGGACCGTTGAACGCCGTATCGAAGTTGCCCGGGCGGTAGCCGCCGAACGACTGCGGCGCGTCGACCAGCAGGCTTTCGGAATGGATCAGTCCGTCCTCCAGCGCTAGGCCGTACAGGAACGGCTTCAGCGTGGATCCGGGCGAACGCCAAGCCTGCACCATGTCGACGTGGCCGAGCCGCGCCTTGTCGCCGAATTCGACCGAGCCGATGTAGGCGCGGGCTTCGAGGCTGGCGTTGTCCATCACCAGCAACGCGGCCGAGGTGCGTTCGGGCAGCTGCGAGAAGTACGCGGCGACGCGATCCTCAAGCGTGCGTTGCAGCCCGGGATCGATGGTCGTGGCGATGCGCGCGGCCTTCGGATGCGCCTGGCGCAGGCGTTCGGCCAGCAAGGCGGCATGCAGGGGTGGCTGCAACGAGCGCGCGACCACCGGCTCGATGCGCGCATCGTCGGCGTC
>DASRYD010000486.1:0-2213 GCA_035653955.1 Pseudoxanthomonas sp. | reverse complement strand
CGCGTCCATGTCGGCGCGCAGGCCGATGCTGCGCGTGCCGTTGCCGTTGCGCAGCGTCGCGACCACGCCGGTGCCGCCGATGTCCGTGGTCGTTTCGAGCCCCAGTTCGCGCATCGCCTCCGCGACCCGTGCGGCGGTGCGGTGTTCGGCGAAGCCGAGTTCCGGGTGAGCGTGCAGGTCGCGGCGCAGGTCCACGAGGTCTGGCAGCAGGTCGGCGTAGGCGGAAGCGTTCACGGGAGGGTTGGCTCAGGCGGGATGGAATTGCGCGGCGACCGGTTCGGCCGTTGCCGTTCTGCCCGAACGTTGGGCGTACTGTCCGGGGGTCATTCCGCAATGATGCTTGAAGTGGCGCGAGAAATGGCTCTGGTCGTAGAAGCCGCAGGCGTCGGCGACCGCGGCGGCGGACATGCCCTGGCGCAGCAGTTCGCGCGCGCGTTCGATCCGGCACAGGCTGATGTAGCGATGCGGCGGCACGCCCATGTGCCGGCGGAACACGATGGAGAAGCGCCACGGGCTGAGGCCGGCCAGTTCGGCCAGGACCTGCAGGGGAATGGGTTCGGCAAGGTGGCGCCTGACGTACTCGGTCGCGCGGTTCAGCGCGGCCATGCAGCGGGGTTCGTCTGGACGGGGCGGATGCATGATTCGAGGTTAAACCCAAGGTTGACCGCAGCGGTGCCGCCACGGCCGCGGGCGGCGGCAGATCGTGGGGTTGTGGCCGTGGCGGCGGCAGAACATTCCGCCGCCGGCGGGGTCATGCCGCGGCAGCGAAACGGGAGATCGCGTAAGGCGACAGATCGATGTCGCTGCGCCCGTTGGCGACCAGGTCGGCCATCACCTCGCCCACGCCGGGGCCGATGGCGAAGCCTTCGCCGCAGAAGCCGAAGGCGTAGTACAGGCCATCGACCTCGGCGCTGGCGCCCATGATCGGCTTGCCGTCCGGCAGGTAGCTCTCCACGCCGCTCCAAACCCGGATCAGTTGCACGCGCTCGAACGCGGGCACGAAGCGGCGCAGTTCGCGGAACTGGCGCAGGATGTTGTCGGGGTTGACGTAGGCGCGCGCCTTGTCGAGGTCGACTTCGGCCCGCCGCCCGCCGCCGATGACGATGTTGCCGCGCTCGATCTGGCGGAAGTACATCACTTCGTCGATCAGGCCGGAGTTCACCGCGACCATCGGGCCGGAGCGATACGGCAACGGTTCGGTCACCGCCATCGACGGTGCGCGGAACTCCAGCGGCGCGGGTTCGCCGAATTGCGCGCTGATCTTGCCCGACCACGCGCCGCAACAGACCACCAGTTGTTCGCCGCGCCAGCGGCGCCCGTCGGCACTGGAGACGAGGAAACCGCTGCCGTCGCGTTCGACGTGCACGACCTCGGTATGTTCGTGCAATTGCACGCCCAGGCGCCGCGCCGCGCGCGCGAACGCCGGGCCGGCGATGCGCGGGTTGGCGTGGCCGTCTTCCGGCGACAGCGAACCCATGACGATCTCGTCGCTGAAGATGCCCAACTGCTGTCTGAGCTGCTGTGGTGTGAGCAGTTTCAGTTCCAGCCCGGCCTGGCGGATGTCGCGCGCGTACTCGGCCATCATGTCGGCGCGTTCCTGCGAATAGCACACGCGCAGGTGGCCATAGCGACGGAACTCCAGGTCTTCGCCGAGCAGTTCGCGCACCCTGGCCCATGTGCGCAGTGCGAGGTGCGCGATGGGCATCTGCTGCGGCGTGCGGCCCTGGCGGCGCACGCCGCCGAAGTTGGTGCCGCTGGCCTGGCGGCCGACCAGTTCGCGCTCGAGCAGGGTCACCGAGCGACCGTGCGCCTGGCGCAGGAAGAAGGCGGTGGCGGCACCGACGATGCCGCCACCAAGGACCAGCACGTCGCTGGAAGCAGTAGCGCTCATGCGTCCGGCTCCGCTTCCAGGATATCCATCTGCAGCGGTTTCACCGGCGCCTGCGTGCGGATGCGGCCGACTTCCTCGACGGGCATGCTTGCGGCGGCGGCTATGATCTCGGCCGAAGCATGGCCGCAATAACGGCCCTGGCAACGGCCCATGCCGACCCGGCTGAAGGCCTTGGCGCGATTCACTTCGCGGGCGTCCTTGTCGTTCACGCAGTCGCGCAGCTCGCCGGCGGTGACGACTTCGCAACGGCATACGACGGCGTCGTCGGGCAGTTGCGCGGCGTGCGCGTGCGGCCACGGGAAGGCGCGCGCCAGCCCTTCGC
>DASRYD010000485.1:0-1982 GCA_035653955.1 Pseudoxanthomonas sp. | reverse complement strand
ATTCGCGACCGAACCCGGATGCGCGGTCTTGCCCGCATGGCCGGAGGCGGGAGGAGACTTCTTCGGCGCGGTGCTGCAGGCCGCGAGCGCGATGCACAGCAGCGTCGGCACGAGACGCTTCATGCCGGGGGCAGTTCCTGGCCGAGGATCGCCTGCGACAACTGGTAGACCGCCATCGCGTACATCTTCGAATTGTTGTAGCGGGTGATGGCGTAGTAGTTGCGGAAGCCGAACCAGTACTGCTTGCCGTCGCTGGCCTGCAGCGTCACCGGTGTCGCGGTCAGGCCGGCGGCGACCGGCTGCAGGGGACGGTAGCCGCGTGCGGCGAGGTCTTCCAGCGTGTACACCGGCAACCAGTCGGTCGGATTGAATTCCTCATGGCCCGGCAACAGCGCCGCCTGCGCCGCGACCGCGCCGTCGCGCACCCAGCCGCCCCGCTCGCCGCCCTTCTTCACGAAGTAGTTGGCGATGGAGGAAAAGATGTCGTCGTAATCGCCGAACAGGTCGCGGCGGCCGTCGCCATCGCCGTCCACGGCGAATTCGCGGTAGCTGGACGGCATGAACTGGCCCATGCCCATGGCCCCGGCATAGCTGCCGGTGACCGAGAGGATGTCGAGCTTCTCCTCGCGGGCCAGCGCGAACAGCTGGGCCAGCTCGTCGCGGAAGAACAGCTCGCGGCGCTGCTCGTACGCGGCCTTGGCCGGGTCGCCGCTGCGCGGGTAGTAGAACGCCAGCGTGTACAGCGCATCCAGCACGCGATGCTTGCCGGTGAAGCCGCCATAGCTGGTTTCCACGCCGATGATCGCGGTCACTATCTCGCCGGGCACGCCGGTGCGCTCGTACACGCGCTGCAGTTCCGCGCGATGGGTGGCGAAGAATTCGCGGCCGTCGGCGATGCGCGCCTCGGTCAGCATGCGCGCGCGGTATTCGTTCCACGGCTTGACCCGTTCGGCCGGCTTCGACATCAGCGCGACCACGTCGTCGCGGTACGCGGCCTGCGCCAGCACGCTGTCGATGTAGCCCGCATCGATGCCGAAGCGCTTCGCGGTGTCGCGGACGAAATCGGCGCGCGCGACGGCGAATTCCACCGGCGTCAGGTCGACGTCCGCGTCGGCGGGATTGCTTTCGACCGAGGTTTCCGCGAGCGGCGAGGACGACGCCGGCGTTTTCGCGGAGGGTGGTTTGGAAGGCTGGGTCGCGCAGGCGGCCAAGGCGAGGAGTGAAGCGGCGTAAATGGCGCGTCGGATCATCGGCGCGAGGGTAGCACGCGCTCGCGACGCGGCACATGAACGGAAAGGAAGCGGGAAACGGCACGAGCAGCGATCGCGCCGCTCACGCCTCTGCACCCGCTTCCTGGTTTTTCAATACCCGTGCACCGGCCGGTGCGCCCTGACCGCCATCACCAAACCGAGGCCCGCGAGCAACGACACCGCCGAAGTGCCGCCGTAGCTGAGCAAAGGCATCGGCACGCCGACCACCGGCAGCAGCCCCGAGATCATGCCGCCGTTGACGATCACGTAGACGAAGATCGCCAGGCCCACGGTACCTGCCAGCACCCGCGAATAGGTATCGCGCGCTTCGATCGCGATCCACAGGCAGCGCCCGATCACGAACAGGTACAGCGCCAACACCACGGCCACGCCGAGCCAGCCGAATTCCTCGCTGAACACGGAGAAGGCGAAGTCGGTGGTGTGCTCGGGCAGGAAGTCGAGGTGCGATTGCGTGCCCTGCCCCCAACCCTTGCCGGTCAGTCCGCCCGAACCGATGGCGATCTTCGACTGGATGATGTTCCAGCCGATGCCCAGCGGATCGTTCTCGGGATTGCGGAAGGTCAGGATGCGGTTCTGCTGGTACGGCTTGAGGAACGAGAACCAGGTGATCGGCGCGAACATCGCCAGCGCGAAGGCTGCCGCCCCGCCCGCCAGCGCCGGTGCGATCCAGCGCCACGACAGCCCGGCCAGGTAGATCGCGAACGCGCCGCT
>DASRYD010000484.1:0-2227 GCA_035653955.1 Pseudoxanthomonas sp. | reverse complement strand
AGCACGCCGACCTGCGCTTGCGCCATGCGGCCGACCTGGCGCTGGCGCGTGCGGCCGATACCGGGTTGACCGATCCGGCGCGATTGCACAAGCTGGCGGCGTGGTTCGATGCGGCCAACCGTACCCGCGACCTGTTGCGTACCACGGTGCGCGGGGACCTGGCGGTGGCGGAACTGCTCCTGCGCTGGCGCGGGCCGGCCGGGGGCGCGATGGAAAACGAAAGGGGGCAGGGCAGATGACTACGGCAGCAGGCGCGGGCGCACGGCAGGGCATCCTTTCGCTGGTGCTCAAGGACAAGGCGGCGCTGTATGCGGCGTACATGCCGCAGGTGAAGGGCGGGGCGATCTTCGTGCCCACGCCGAAGCGATATTTCCTCGGCGACGAGGTGTTCCTGTTGCTGAGCCTGCCCGAGACCAGCGACCGCCTGCCGGTGGTCGGCAAGGTGGTGTGGACCACCCCGGTCGGCGCGCAGGGCAACCGCAGCGCCGGCATCGGCGTCCAGTTCGCGGATTCGGGCGAAGGCGAAGCGGTGCGCAACCGCATCGAGACGCTGCTGGCGGGCTCGCTCAACTCGGACAAGCCGACGCATACGATGTGATCGGGGCGAGGCCGTGGGGACGGCCTGTCGTCCGGAGTCTTCTGGCCGTTCGGGCCGATTGCAGGGATGGGGAAACGATGGATTCTTGGGGAAAAATGGCGCTTGGCGCATTGCTGTTGTGGGCGTCGATGGTCGGCAGCGCGATCGCGGCGGAGCCGATTCGGCCCGACGCGAAATCGAACCCGCCGCCGAAGGAGCGCCTCGATGCCTTCGATCGCTACGAGTTGCGTCCGCTGGTCGTGGTGGGCAAGCGCAGCAATGCCAAGGCCGAGGAGTCGATCAAGCGCAACCTGGACAAGGAAATAGGCGAATGGGTGAAGCGGAAGAACGCTTTGCCGGGACGCAACGAGCCCGAGCGGCTGTTGCGGATCGAACCGCAACTGGATGGCGTGCGACTGGTCAGCGGTGCGGGGCGCTTCTGGCTGGGACCGTTCCTGGGCAGTTCGCGGGTGCTGCTGCGGCTGCGCCTCATCGACGCCGCCACCGGCGACGTCGTTGCCGAGCCCGAGTTCTACCAGCATGCCAGCGGCATGTCCGGCGGCTTCACCCTCGGGGTGATGGACAAAGCGATGCTGGTACGCGTGACCAAGTTGGCGTCGGCCTACCTGGAGGCCAATTATTCGCAGCAGGTGGGCGGTTCCAGCGGAGACGAAGCGGCCGACGCAGCACCGGTTCCCGATGCCGAACAGGCCCCTGCCGCTGCCAAGCCGGTTTCCGAGAACCCGAATGCTTCCGGCGTAAACCAGTGGGCCTACGAGCAAAGTCCGGATGACGCCGTGCGCAGCCTGGCCAGGTCGCGCAACTGCAACGGCACGCTCGCATTCGCAGGCAACGAGGGCGCCCGTTCGAAGTATTCGGTCGCTTGTTGGGGCTCGCAGCAATTGAAGATCGACTGCGAGCAGGGCATGTGCAAGATCGTTCGGTGACCCTGCCGGGCGGCCTGCGTCAAAGTCCCTTGAACAGGTTGCCCAGCAACAATGCCGCCAACCCGGCGACGACCACCCAGAACGCATGTGGGGCCAGTGCCGGGATGTAGCCGAGTTTCGCGGCCACGCCGATGCCGCCGAGCAGCAGGGAAATGAAGAACATGCCGGCGGTGGGCGCGCTGAGGTTGAACATGCGTAGTCCTGTGCGATGGGGTTGAACGAATCCGGGGCCTGCGCGGCCCCGGATCGATTATCGCGCATGCGGCGCGGATGTCAGGCCGGCGGTTGCCGCAGCAGCGGCGAATCCCAGCCGGGGCGCGGAGCGAAGCGATCGCCGTAGCGGGCCTGCAGCACCTTCAGTTTTTCCACCAGCGCATCCGCGCCGGCGCTGCGGATGTACTGGATCGGGCCGCCACGGAACGGCGCGAAGCCGGTGCCGAAAATCACGCCCGCATCCAGCAGGTCGGCGTCGGCGACCACGCCGTCGTGCAGGCATGCCACCGCTTCGTTGAGCAACGGCAGGATCAGGCGATCCTCCAAGTCGGACGGCGCGGCGTAGTCCTTCGCCACCTCCGGTTTCACCGGCTTGCTGCCCTTTTCGTTCTGCACCCACTTGTACAGGCCCTGGCCGTCCTTCTTGCCGCGCTTGCCGGGCTCGACGTCGCTCAGCGCGGCCGGCACGGCCAGGCCGAGGAAGGGCGCC
>DASRYD010000483.1:0-2235 GCA_035653955.1 Pseudoxanthomonas sp. | reverse complement strand
GCTTGCGCAGCCGCTGCGGATGGCGCACGGCCAGGTGCTGGCCGACCAGCGCGCCGTAGGAGTAACCGATGAAGGCCTGCAGCTGTTCGACTTCCAGCGCGTCCAGCAACGCGGCGATCGCGTCGGCCTGGTCGGCCGGATCGATCGGCGCGTCGAGCCTGCCGTCGGCACCGACGAAGTCGAAGGCGAGGATGCGGCGTTGCGCCGGATCCAGCGCGCGACCTTCGCCGACCAGCTCATTGGCCCAGCCTTTCTCAGGGAACTCGGCGCTGGCGGCGACGTGGCGGTGTGCGGAAATGCCGCCGGCGACGAAAAGCACCGGCGCATCGGCCTGACCCTGCGCCTCGTAACGCAAGGTCACGGTACGAGTACCGGCGTGGCGCAGGGCCAGAACGACAGGGAATTCGCCGCGGACGGCACGCACGGCGCGATCGACGCGCCCGGCGATCCGGGGGGAGGAAGTCTGCGGCTTTGCGTTCACGACACTCATGGCGGTTCCAAGGAGACTGAAACGGCCATCGAGCTTCGCGGAGCCCGCGTTCGCCGCGCCGGAAAGGCGCGTTCGAACCATCTTTCGGCGGACGCTTCGCTTGCGCGGGTCCCCGCAGGATTTGGCACCAATCACGGACGCTTGCGCATCCGCTGGTTGCCCCGGCTTCAAAGGGCCTGTCCCTCAGCCGGTCTCGATGGTGCAGGCACTCTGCCAGCCCGCCACCCCCATGTCAATCGCTTCATGCAGATAAAGCGATAAATTATTTGCAATCGCAACCATTGTCGATTCAGCAATGTCAGCAAGCACTTAACGCATAATTTGCGCATGAAATGCTTTCAACCATGGATTTGGGCTTCCGTGTTGTTGCTGGCCGGCTGCGCCGGCGCCCCGCGCACGTCCACCCCGATGCGGGGCGACACGACGGTGCCGGAAGCCTGGCATTCCGCGCCCTCGCCCGGCGACGAGCTGGATTCGCTGGCGGTCTGGCCGAGCGAAACCGGCACGCCATGGGTGATCGCCACGGCCAAGTCCAGCCATCGCCTGGTCGTGTTCGACGGCGACAGCGGACAACGCCTGCGCACGGTGGGCGAACGCGGACAACAGCCCGGCCAGTTCGATCGTCCCAACGGCGTGGCGGTGTTCGGCGACCTGCTGCTGGTGGCCGAACGCGACAATCGCCGCGTACAGGTGTTCGGCCTGCCGGAATTCAAGCCGCTGCTGACGTTCGGCGAAGACGTGCTGCGCGCGCCCTACGGCCTGTGGGTGCACGAGACCGCGCCCGGCCAGCTGGAAGTATTCGTCACCGACAGCTACATGGTCCGCAGCGCGAACGGCGTGCGTTCCCACGACAAGGAGAACGACTGGCTGCCGCCGCCGATCGCCGAACTGGGCGAGCGGATCAAGCGTTTCCGCGTGGACGAAGAAGACGACGGCACGGTGAAGGCGACCTATCTCGATGCGTTCGGCGATACCGGCCAGTCCGGCGCGTTGCGCATGGTCGAGTCGATCGCCGGCGACGTGGCCAACGATCGGCTGCTGATCGCCGAGGAAGACCCGCGCAGCGTGCGCACGTTGCGCGATTACACGCTGCAGGGCCGCTATCGCGGCGACGACCTGCCTGCGTTCGCCGCCGACCCGGAAGGCGTGGCGCTATGGAACTGCGACGCCGACCAGCGCGGCTATTGGGTCGCGGTGGATCAGTTGAAACCGACCTTGTTCCGCGTGTTCGACCGTGACAACCTGCGCCCGATGGGCACGTTCAGCGGCGACGCCACCGCCAACACCGACGGCATCGCCTTGTATGCCGCCGGCACGCCGCGTTTCCCCGCCGGCGTGCTGTATGCGGTCGACGACGACCTGGCTCTGTCCGCATTCGACCTGGGCGAGGTGGCGCGGGCATTGAACCTGTCGAAGACCTGCCAGCCATGAATCACGCGTGCCGCTCCTGGCTGTTGCTTGGCCTGGCGGCACTGCTGCTGGCATGGTCGGCGCCGGGCGAAGCCTCGCGGATGTACCGCTGGAAGGACAAGAACGGGGTCACCCACTACGGCGACCGCCCGCCCGACGCCGCCGTGGCGTCCGTGCGAGACATCAGCATCATTCCGTTCCGCAACCCGCCCGGCGCGATGGTGCGCCTGCGCGTGGAAAGCCGCGGCCCGTCCTACCAGGTCTGGGCCGACAACAGCCTGTATGGCCCGGCCGAGGTCGAACTGCGCTTCAAGCGCAGCCGCAACGTGCGCGCC
>DASRYD010000482.1:0-1832 GCA_035653955.1 Pseudoxanthomonas sp. | reverse complement strand
CGGGCAACCTGCTCGCCGGTTTCGGCGGGCGCATGCCCGACGGCCGCACCAGTTCCGGCGTGCTGATCGGCGCACCGGCCGGTACGCCGGTCACCGCAGTCGCCGATGGCACGGTGGTGTTCGCCGAATGGATGACCGGCTACGGCCTGATCCTGATCGTCGACCACGGCAACGGCTACATGAGCCTGTACGCGCACAACGACACTTTGCTGCGCAATGCAGGCGACGCGGTGAAGCGCGGCGACGCGGTCGCGCGGATCGGCAGTTCGGGCGGGCAGGGCACGCCGGCGCTGTACTTCGAGCTGCGCCGCAACGGCGCGCCGGTCGATCCATCGGCGTGGCTGCAGCGGCGCTAGGCCATCTCGCCAGCGCGCGTTAAGAAGCCGTTGCTGCAACGCCATTCATCGCCGCTTCGCGCATAATCCCGGCAGGTTCGAATTTCGCCCGGAGCGATGCGCATGCGTTCGTCATTGTGGTTGGTCCTGCTGCTCGCGGCAGCGCCGGCCTTCGCCCAGGAAACCCCCAAGCCCGACCAGGAGCCGGTGATCGCCTCCAGCGACGATCCCGATGCGGCGGAAACCGCGCCGGCGAAAGTGCCGCTGGACGAAATCCGCCGCTACGTATCGGTGTTCAACGCGGTCAAGGAAGCCTATGTCGAGCCGGTCGACGACAAGAAGCTGATGCATTCGGCGATCCGCGGACTGCTGCTGGACCTGGATCCGCACAGCACCTACTTCGACAAGAGCGACGCCGAGGAATTCGACGAGCAGGCCAACGGCAGTTATGCCGGCATCGGCGTCGAGCTGATGACCCAGGCGGACAACACGCTGAAGGTGATCGCGCCGATCGACGACACCCCGGCCAAGCGCGCCGGCATCAAGGCCGGCGACGTGATCGTCGCCGTCGACGGCAAGCCTTTGCCCGGCGACGACAGCATGTCGCCGCTGCGCGGCGAGCCGGGCAGCAAGGTCAAACTGACCATCGTGCGCGAAGGCAAGGACAAGCCTTTCGACGTGGAGCTGGTGCGCGAGAACATCCGCATCGCCAGCGTGGACAGCCGCATGCTGGAGCCGGGCTATGGCTACGTGCGGATCAAGGCATTCCAGGCCGACACCGGCGCCGACTTCCAGAAACAGGTCGATGCGCTGCAGGCCAAGGGCAAGCTGCGCGGGCTGGTGCTGGACCTGCGCAGCAATCCCGGCGGCCTGCTGACCGCGGCGGTGCAGGTGGCCGACGACCTGCTCGACAAGGGCACCATCGTCAGCACGCGCGGGCGCATCCCGATCAGCGATTCCGAGTTCAAGGCCACGCCGGGCGACCGTCTCGACGGCGTCCCGGTGGTGGTGCTGGTCGACGCGGGCTCGGCCAGCGCTTCCGAAGTGCTGGCCGGCGCGTTGCACGACAACAAGCGCGCGCGCATCGTCGGCAGCCGCACCTTCGGCAAGGGTTCGGTGCAAACGGTGTTGCCGTTGGACAACGGCGATTCGGTCAAGCTGACCACGGCGCGCTACTACACGCCCAGCGGCAAGTCGATCCAGGCCAGCGGCATCGTGCCGGACGTGGCGTTCCAGCCGGCGGACAAGACCACGGCCCCGACCATCATCGACTACAGCGAGGCCGCGTTGCCGGGCCATTTGCGCGGCGACGACGAAGGCAAGGAAGGTTATGCCGTCGGCGACGTGCTGGATGGCGACGGATACATCGCCAAGGCGCTGGCCGAATTGAAGAAACCCGGCGTCACCGCGCTGGCGGAAAAACCGACAAAGCGGCAGTAGGTCGGGGTAACGTCCCCGACTGAAACTGAAACGGTCGGGGACGTTACCCCGACCTAC
>DASRYD010000481.1:0-5023 GCA_035653955.1 Pseudoxanthomonas sp. | reverse complement strand
GTCGCGGTGGTGGTGCCGTGCCACCGGGTGATCCGCGGCGACGGCTCGATGGGCGGTTATCGCTGGGGCCTGCCGTTGAAGCGGCAGTTGCTGGAACGCGAACGCGCGGCGTGAAAGGACGGCGTCGATTCGCGCCCCTTCCGCTCGTCATCTGGTGAGGTGGGCGGAATTGGCCGCGCACCTGTCGTGAGGAGCAGCGAGATGAAGAAATACATGGCGGTTTTCACCGGCAACCCGGACGCGATGGCCGGCTGGCAGGCGCTGGATGCCAGCGAACGCCAGCGGCGCGAGGCCGAAGGCATGCGCGCATGGCAGCGTTGGGTCGAAGCCAACGCCGCGTCCATCGTCGACCACGGCGCGCCGTTGGGCAGGACCAAGCGGGTGACCTCATCGGGAATCGCCGACACGCGCAACAATCTTGCCGCCTATACCGTGGTGCAGGCCGAATCCCAGGAAGCGGCCGCCCGCCTGTTCGAAAGCCACCCGCATTTCACCGTGTTCCCCGGGGACGGCGTCGAAATCATGGAATGCCTGCCGCTACCGGGCATGTGAATCGGAATCGACCGGCTTGAACGGAATTCAAGCCGGTGTTCCGCAACTTTCAAGCGTGGGCGCGGCCTTGCGTCCTTGCGAAGCCATGCCTTCAACCTAAGATCGTGGTCCCCCGCCCGTCACTTCTTTCCGTGAGCCCCATCCTTCGCACCCCGCGTACGCCGCCGCGTCGGCAGGTCCAGCCCGCGCTTGACCACGTCGAACACCAGCCGCGTTTCGTAACGCTTGAGGTTCTTGTCGGCGTCGAACAGGCGTTCGACCACCTCGCGCGTGTGCGCCAGGCCGGTGGTCGCCAGGATCACCAGGTAATCCCAGTCGCCGGCCAGCGAGTAGCACTGCTGCACCTCGGGCGCGGCGCGCAGGCGCGCATGCAGGGCCGCGTGCTGGCGCGCGGATTCGCGTTCCAGCGCGACCACCACGGTGGCCAGGGTCACGTTGGCGAGCTGGGCGATGTCGAGCACGCCGACCATCCGCATCAACCCCCTTTCACGGTAACGCTTGATCCGCCGCTGCACCGCGCTGGCCGACAGGCCGACCGTGTCGCCCAGCTCGGTCAGCGTGCGCTGCGCGTCGGCCTGCAGCAGGGCGAGCAGGCGGTGGTCGAATTCGTCGAAGGGCGGGGGCGCGGAGGGCACGCAAAATTTTTGCGCCAAGACGCAGAAATTTTCAAGCGGCATCCGCGCGTCGCGCATAGGGTATCCGCATGAACACCACCACCGCCGTGCCCGCCGCGACTTCGACCCGCTGGGGCGTTCCCCTGGCCCTGGCCGCGGTCTACGTCATCTGGGGCTCGACCTACCTCGCCATCCGTTTCGCCCTGGAGGGCGGCTTCCCGCCGTTCCTGCTCGGCGGCATCCGCTTCATCATCGCCGGCTCGATCCTGTTCGCGCTGCTGCGCCTGCGCGGGGTGGCCGCGCCGACCCTGCCGCAGTGGCGCAACGCCGCGGTGATGGGCTTGCTGCTGCTGGTGCTGGGCAACGGCCTGGTCAACTTCGCCGAGAAGAGCGTGTCCTCGGGCATCACCGCGGTGGCGGTCGCCTCGGCGCCGATGTGGTTCGGCATCTTCGCCTCGTTGCGCGGCGAACGGCCCAGCGCGCTGGAGTGGCTGGGCATCGCGATCGGCTTCCTCGGCGTGCTGTGGTTGAACGCCGGCGCCGCGCACGACGCCAGCATGGTCGGGTTGATCGCGCTGGTGATCGCGGCGATTTCGTGGTCGTTCGGATCGGTATGGAGCCGCGGTCGCGACCTGGCGTCGCCGTTCATGACCGCGGCGGCGCAGATGCTGTGCGGTGGCGTGGCGATGCTGGCCATCGGACTGGTTTCGGGCGAACGCCTGCACGCGCTGCCCAGCGCCGGCGGCCTGGCCGCGTTCGCGTATCTGGTCGTGTTCGGTTCGTTGCTGGGCTTCAGCGCCTACATCTGGCTGCTGCATCACGTGCGCCCGGCGCTGGCCGGCAGCTACGCCTACGTCAACCCCGTGATCGCGGTGGTGCTGGGCGCATGGCTGGCGCACGAACGCTTCACCGTGTCCGAATTCGGTGCGATGGCGGTGATCGTCGCCGGCGTGGTGGTGATCAGCGTCGGCAAGTTGAGGAAGCAGGTTCCGGAGAAGCGGGCATGAACGCCGGGCTCGACCGCAAGGGCGTCGCCGCCACCGTCTTCGCCTTCGTGCTGTGGGGCGTGGTGCCGCTGTATTGGCACGCGCTGAAGGTGGTGCCATCGCTGCAGATCATCGCCCACCGCATCGTGTGGAGCGCGCTGCTGGTGCTCGGTTGGCTGGCGCTGAAGAACGGACTGGGCTGGTGGCGGGAAATCCGCGCCAAGCCGCGCGCATTGGCCACGCTGGCGCTGAGCAGCGCGCTGATCGCGTTCAACTGGGGCCTGTACATCTGGGCGGTCAACGCCGGCCACGTGGTCGAGACCAGCCTCGGCTATTTCATCAATCCTCTGCTCAACGTGGTGCTCGGCGTGCTGGTGTTGCGCGAGCGGCTCAACCGGGTGCAGGGGACGGCGGTGGGTTTCGCCGCGCTGGGCGTGGTCTGGCTGACCTGGCAGGCCGGCGCGCCGCCTTGGATCGCGATCGGACTGGCGGTGTCGTTCGGCCTGTACGGACTGGTGCGCAAGCTGGTCGCGGTCGATGCGGTCGGCGGGCTGGCGGTGGAAAGCCTGTACCTGTTCGCGCCGGCGCTGGCCTTCCTGGTCTGGGCCGAAGCCGGCCACGGCGGCGGCTTCGTGCAGGGCTGGGGTTGGGGCATCGACGCGTTGCTGGTGGTCGGCGGCGCGGTCACCGCGTTGCCGCTGGTCGGCTTCGCCTACGGCGTGCGCCGCATCCCGTTGTCGATCGTCGGCCTGCTGCAGTACATCGCGCCGACCCTGCAGCTGCTGATCGGCGTGCTGGTGCTCGGCGAGCCGTTCGGCCAGGCGCGCGCGGTCGGCTTCGCCTGCATCTGGATCGGGCTGGCGGTGTTCGCGCTGGACGGCATCGTGCGTTCGCGCCGTCCGGCGCCGGCGATGCGGCCGGCAAGCTGCACGGCCGAATGAGCATCACGGACACGTACGAATCCCGGATCGATCCGGCCACGTTGCGCGCGCTGGCGGAATTCCCCGCTTCGCTCGAAGCGCAGTTCGCCGCGTTCCCCGCCGAAGCCGTGCATTGGTCCCCGGCGGACTGGTCGGGCATTCCCAGCGAACGTTTCACCGCGCACGAACAGGTCTGCCACGTGCGCGACGTGGAGATCGACGGCTATCGCGTGCGTTTCCGGCGTGCGTTGCGCGAAGCCGATCCTTTCCTGCCCGACCTGGGCAGCGAAGCGCTCGCGCGCGAACGCCATTACGCTGGGCAGAATGCGCGTGCCGCGCTGGCTGCGTTCCGCATTGCGCGCGCCGAAACCCTCGCAACGCTCGCCGATCTGGATGCGACGCAATGGTCGCGTCCGGCGTTCTTCGAAGACTATGGCCCGACCACGGTGCGTGGCCTGGTCCATTACCTGTGCAGCCACGACCAGCAGCACATGGCCGGATTGCAATGGCTGCGCGGCAAATTCGATGCCGCGCGCCATCCGCACGGACGGCACGCGGCGTCCGCCTAGCGCGGCGCTTGCGCGTCCTTGAGCGCGGCTTCCCAGCCGCTGCCGGCAAGCTCGGCGGCCAGCGAGTGGCGCAGGGTACTTTCGGCGTCCGGCGCATCGATCCGTTCGAAGGATCCCTTGTAGCGGCGCAGCAACCCGCCTTTCTCGACCTGCAGCCGGTAGCTGCCGGCGTAGCTGGCGCGCCCGCTCTCGACCTGCACCGTATTCATGCGCAGGCTCTTCTCCAGCGCGAAGAATTGGTTGCCGGAAAAGAATCCGTTCACCGCGTAGGTGCCGGGCGAGAGATTGGGCGAGTAGAAGCGGCCATCCTCGAAGGTGACGGTGGCGCGTTCGCCGGAGGCGCCCAAGTACATTTTCGTCGGCTTGATCCGCATCAGGACCACATGGGTCACCGCCACTTCGGAGTCGCGGGTATCGAAGGCGCCGAATGCCAGCCCCATGCCCGGTTCGGCGGACGCGCCGCGATCCGCGGCCGGCGCGCGGCCGCCGAACAGCAGGGCGATGCCGAACAGGAGCGGGGCGACGAATCGCTTGCCTGCCATGGGACGCATCTCCAGTCGTCGTTTCACGCGCCGCGCAGCGCGTCGGTCACCGGCTGGCGTGCCGCGCGCAGGGCCGGGAACAGGCCGCCGACGAAACCGATCGCCAGCGCCCACTTGATCCCGGTCCACAGCACCGACGGCGACACGTCGAACGAGAAGGTCAGCTGGCCGACGCCCCCCGCAATCGTCGAGGCGGTGAAGCCGTTGAACACCAGCCAGGCGATGGCCCCGCCGATCGCGCCGCCGAGCAGCGCCAGCAGCATCGTTTCCAGCATCACCGCGACCACCACCGGGATGCCGCGGAAGCCGATCGCGCGCAGCGTGGCGATTTCGCGCGCGCGCGTGGCCACGGTCGCGAACATGGTGTTGAGCGCGCCGAACACCGCGCCGATGGCCATGATCGCGCCGACCACGATGCCGATGAAGCGGATCACCTTGGTCATGCCTTCGGACTGCTTGCTGAAGTACTCCAGCGTGGTCTTCACGTCCACGTCCAGGCGCGGATCGCCCTTCAGCGCGGACTGGAAGCCCTTGTAGGCCTTGGCGTCGGTCAGCTGCGCGGTCACCGAGGTGCGGGTGCTGCCGCGGCGATAGGTAGTGGCCACGACTTCGGCATCGGCCCACAGTTCCGAATCCATCGCGTCGCCGGAGTGGAAGATGCCTGCCACGGTCCAGGTCTGCGCGCCCAGCTTGATCTGCTTGCCCGGTTCCAGTCCGGCGAACTGGCGTTGCGCGCCAGTGCCGGCCATCACTTCGCGGCGGCCGCTGGCGAACTTGCGTCCGGCGACGACCTTCACGTTCGGCCGCACCGTCCACGCCGCGTCGCCGATGCCGCGCAAC
>DASRYD010000480.1:0-11974 GCA_035653955.1 Pseudoxanthomonas sp. | reverse complement strand
CTGGCCGCCTCGCACCCGCTGCTGGAAGCGGCCATCGACGCCGCCGGGGCCGAATACGCCCGCCTGCGCGGCGAATTCGCCGATCTGCTCGATCTGGACGAAGCCGCGCAGCTGCGCGCCGTGCAGGCCGGCTACGTCAATTTCTACCCCGAGGATGCGGTGAACCCGTACATCGCCCTCGCCGCCCGCGGCCCGTGGGTGGTCACCCTGAAGGGCGCGGTGCTGTACGACGCCGGCGGCTACGGCATGCTCGGCTTCGGCCACACCCCGGAAGCGGTGCTGGAAGCGATGGCGCGCCCGCAGGCGATGGCCAACATCATGACTCCGAGCCTGTCGCAGCTGCGTTTCGACCGTGCCTTGCGCAAGGAAATCGGCCACACCCGCGGTGCTTGCCCGTACGCGAAGTTCCTGTGCCTGAACTCCGGTTCCGAATCGGTCGGCCTGGCCGCGCGCATCGCCGACATCAACACCAAGCTGCAGACCGACCCGGGCGCCGCCCACGCCGGCCATGCGGTCAAGCGCGTCGTGGTCAAGGGCAGCTTCCACGGCCGCACCGAGCGCCCGGCGCTGTATTCGGATTCCTCGCGCAAGACCTACCTGCAGTACCTGGCCAGCTATCGCGGCGAGGATTCGGTGATCGCCATCGAGCCCTACGACGTCGAAGCGCTGAAGCGGGTGTTCGCCGACGCCGAGCGCAACCAGTGGTTCATCGAGGCGGTGTTCCTGGAACCGGTGATGGGCGAAGGCGACCCGGGCCGCAGTGTGCCGCCGGCGTTCTATGCGACCGCGCGCGAACTGACCCGCGCCCACGGCAGCCTGTTCCTGGTCGATTCGATCCAGGCCGGTCTGCGCGCGCACGGCGTGCTGTCGATCGTCGACTACCCCGGCTTCGAAGGCCTCGACGCGCCGGACATGGAAACCTATTCCAAGGCGCTGAACGCCGCGCAGTTCCCGCTGTCGGTGCTGGCGGTCGGCGAACGCGCAGCCGGCCTGTACCGCAGCGGCGTGTACGGCAACACCATGACCACCAACCCGCGCGCGCTGGACGTGGCCTGCGCCACGCTCGGCCAGCTGACCCCGGAAGTGCGCGCCAACATCCGCCAGCGCGGCACCGAGGCGGTGCAGAAGCTGGAGAAGCTCAAGGCCGAACTGGGCGGACTGATCACCAAGGTGCAGGGCACCGGCCTGCTGTTCTCGTGCGAACTCGCTCCGCAGTTCAAGTGCTACGGCGCCGGTTCCACCGAGGAATGGCTGCGCATGCACGGCCTGAACGTGATCCATGGCGGGGCCAACTCGCTGCGCTTCACCCCGCACTTCGCCATGGACGCCGACGAACTCGACCTGCTGGTCGGCATGGTCGGGCAAGCGCTGCGCGAGGGCCCGCGCAAGCAGGAAGCCCAGGCCGCCTGACGCACTGACGAAGAAGCCGGCGCAAGCCGGCTTCTTCCTATCCGGGTACGAAGGCGCTGCCGTTCATCGCGCGCACGCCGGCAGTTTCAGCGCCGCCGCGATGTCGCGCCAATCGAACGCCGACACGGCCACGTCCAGGTGCGAGGCGTAGAACACGCCTTGCGGGAAACGCGCGTCGCCGCGCTCGTCCAGCCATACGCCATCCGTCAGGCCGGTAACGTTGCCGACGAAGGACCCCGCATGCCCGAGGGTCTTGCGATCGAACAGGTGGAACACGGTGCGGTCGTCGAACTGGTCGCTGGCCACCCACCAGCCGCCGCCGTCCTTGCAGCGCATCAGCGCGATGCCTTCGGCCTGCGCCTGGTAATTGCCGGCACCGACGTCGCGGCCGGTGTATTTCCCGTCCAGCGTGTATTCGCGCAGGCGCGTACCGGTGGGAATGTCTTCCTCGGCGATCAGCAGGCGATCGTTGGCTTCGTCGCCGAACACCGATTCGGCGACCCGTATCGCACCGGCTGCGCTGGTATCGCCGAAATGGCCTGTGGCGGCGGCCACCCACTTGCCATTCGCCTGGCCCACCTGGTAGCGGCGGAAGCGCTTGCCCAGTTCGGCCAGCGGCGGGACGATGTCGTCGCCATTGGCGTCTTCGCCCGCCATGTAGTTGTCGCTGACGATCACTTCATAGCCCTCGCCGCGCCTGCGCACCCACAAGCCGTAGGGCTGGACGAGATCGAGTTCGGCAAAGACCAGCAACGGGCGGAAATCCGGCAGCGCGAACATCTGCACCCGGTGATTGTCGCGTTCGACCACGAAGATGTACTTGTCGTCCACGGTGGCGATGCCGTTCGGGCGGCTCAACTGGCCCAATGCACTGCCCGAGCCGCCCACCGTGCGCAGGCGCCGGCCGGTATCGCCGTCGTAAACGATCAACCGGTCGACGGACTTGGCCGTGGCCGCGACCATCAGCTTGCCGCCCTGCAACCAGCTGGCCGGCGAATCGACATTGTCTTCCGGCGCGGCCGCGCCGACCCAGGCTTCCTTCACCACGACGTGAGGAATGCCGGCCTGCAGGCGACTGAACAACAGGCCATCTTCCTTGCCTGCTTCGTCGCCCTCCTTCTGCCGTTCGGCCTGCGCAGCCGTCGGCACGCGCGCGGCAGGCGGCGAAACGGTCGAGCAAGCCGACAGCAACAACAGCGCGGCCATGGAAACCTTGCGGATGGTCACGTGAAGCATCCCCATTCTTGACTGAACCGCAAGAAGCTATGCATGGATCATGACAATTCCATTTCCGAGGCATCGTCATCCTCGCTGCCTGTAATCGACATATTTCCGTTACATCCCCAACGTAAAACGGTAATCCGACGTTTTTCCGACATTACTCGACCACTGGGGATACAACACGAATGAACAGGAACGCTCTGGCCATCGGCCTTGCGCGCGCATTTGCCTGCGTCGCCGTCTTTCCCGCCAGCGCAGCATCGGCGCAAGCCGCGTCGCCCGATGGTTCGGCCGACGCCAAGCAGCTCGACCGGATCGTCGTGCAGGGCGAAATCGCCTATCGCGATCGCACTTCCGACGTCGCGCCGACCCTCGTATACGATCTGGAATACTTCCAGCGTTTCGAGCCCAATACCGTCGGCGACATGCTCAAGCGCGTGCCCGGCGTTGGCTTCGTCGGTTCGGACATCATGGAATACGACGGCGCGCAGTTGCGCGGCCTCGGCGGCGGCTATACCCAGGTGTTGATCAACGGCAAGAAGGTGCCGGGCGCCGGCGACGACCGCTCGTTCTACGTCGACCGCATCCCGGCGGAAATGGTCGACCACATCGAGATCAAGCGCAGCGCAAGCGCCAACCGCAGCGGCGACGCGATGGCCGGTGCGATCAACATCGTGCTGCGCGATGCCTACGTGTTCAACGGCAGCTACATCCGCGTCGGCCTGAACCGCTGGTACGACGGCGAAACAAACCCGACCTTCGGCGCCGTGACTTCGTTCGAGGCGCTCGGTGGTCGCCTGCTGGCCGGTTTCAACGTGCAGGACCGCTACCGCCGCAAGGAAAAGCGTTCCGACCGCTTCACCGACAACACCCTGGCGGAAAAGGTCAGCTGGGAAGACCAGACCGAAACCAAGGACGGCCGCGACTATTCGGCCAACCTGAGCTACACCGCCGATCTCGGCGACAGCGGCCGCTTCAGCATCGACGGCTTCTACATCAAGACCGACCGCGACGTGAGCGAAGTGTCGTTCGAAGAAGAGTTGGACGACGACGAAACGATCGACTCGCGCGTCCCGGGCCTGGATCCGTACGACCAGAAGAACTACGGCATTGGCGCCGAGTACAAGTTCGACATGATCGGCGGCACCACCGTGCTGAGCGCGGACCATGCCCGTTTCGAGAACTCGCAGGCCACCACCGAGGGCGAGGAAGTCTTTGTCGGCGGCGCGGAGAACTGGGACGACATCTGGAGCGTCGATGGCGCCGAATGGGACGAGACGGCCTACGAGGCCGAAGCCGTGTCCGCCAAGGACTCCGAAACCGGATTCAAGCTGGCCCACATGCGCCCCATTGGCGGCGCCGAGCTGGAATTCGGCGTGGATTACCGCACCAAGAAGCGCGAAAGCCTGGTCGCCCGCTACGAATGGGAAGCCGAGGAGCAAGGCCAGGTCCCGGCGTTTCCGGCGGATTACGAGCTGGACGGCAGCGTCGCGTCGCTGATCGAAGAAAAGCGCCTCGACCCATACATCATGCTCAGCGGCAAGGGCGAGGTGTTCTCGTGGGAAGCCGGCCTGCGCTATGAAACCACCAAATCCGAAGTGCAATACGTCGAGGACGAGGAAAGCGAGGGCCGCGTCGACAAGGACTACAACGAACTGCTGCCATCCGTGAACCTGCGATGGGACGTGACCGAGGCCGATCGCGTCAATCTGTCGTTGGCCAGGACCGTCAAGCGTCCGAATTTCAACGACCTGGTTCCGGCGTTGCTGGACGGCGAATTCGGCGACAACGACTACATCGGCAACCCGGAGCTGGCCCCCGAAACCGCCAACGGCCTCGACCTCGGCTTCGAGCACCGCCTGGGCCGCAAGGGCGTGGTCGGCCTGAATTTCTTCTACCGCGACGTCAAGGACCTGATCGAAATCGTCAACACCGGCGGGCCCAGCGAAGAAATGCAGGACACCTGGGAAGAAATGATCGAAGACGGCGACGCCGTCGACCTGGCCGACGCCATGGCGCAGGAACCGGCGGAAAGTTGGCTGTACACCTCGGCCAACGTCGGCGACGGCAAGGTCTGGGGTTTCGAGTTCGACCTGTCCACCCCGCTGTCCGTGTTCGGCCTGGACAACACCGGCATATTCGTCAACTACTCATGGGTGAAGTCCGAAGTCGAGGACTTCATGGGCACCCGCCCTTTCAACGACCAGGCGAAGAGCGTCTACAACATCGGCTTCATCCAGGACTTGCCGAGCGTCGGCGCCAGTTTCGGCTTGACCTACCGCAAGCAGGGCGACGCGCGCGCGCGCCTACTGGGCGAGGAAGCGATCGTCCGCTATGGCGCGGAACTCGACGCCTTCGTCGAAAAACGCTTCGGCGACAGCTTCTCGGTGCGCCTGTCGGCCAACAACCTGCTGGACGCGTCGAAGGACGAATTCTTCGACAAGTTCGATACCCAGGCCGACCAGCTCGATCGCGACTACGACGAGTACGAACTGGAAACCGAACAGGCTGGACCGAGCTACCAACTGGTGGCGCGCTGGGCCTTTTGACGCGGGCCGCATTCGTTCCACCAGCGAAGCCGGCCCTGCGCCGGCTTCTTTTTTCGGTGCCGGCTTGGCCCGTCACCCGGCGTGGTGCAGACTGCCGGCCTCGCACTCCGGAAGCCGCCATGAAAGTCGTCGAAGTCCGCCACCCGCTGGTGCAGCACAAGATCGGCCTGCTGCGCGATGCCGCGCTCAGCACCAAGGGCTTCCGCGAGCTGGTGACGGAACTGGGCACCCTGCTCGCCTACGAGGCCACCGCCGATCTGGAAACCGAACCCGCAACGCAACCCGGCTGGGCCGGCGAAGTGCAGGTGCGGCGCATCGCCGGGGCGAAGATCACCCTGGTGCCGATCCTGCGCGCCGGCCTGGGCATGCTGCCGGGCGTGCTGGCGCTGATCCCCGCGGCCAAGGTCAGCGTGGTCGGCCTGCAGCGCGACGAGGAGACCTTGCAGCCGGTGCCCTACTTCGAGCGCCTGACCGGCCGCCTGGACGAACGCGACGCGCTGATCCTCGACCCGATGCTGGCCACCGGCGGCACCCTGATCGCGACCATCGACATGCTCAAGCGCGCTGGAGCGAAGCGGATCAAGGGCATCTTCCTGGTCGCCGCGCCGGAAGGCCTGCAGGCACTGGAAGCCGCGCACCCGGACATGCAGGTCTTTACCGCCGCCGTCGACGAACGCCTCAACGAGCACGGCTACATCCTGCCCGGCCTGGGCGACGCCGGCGACCGTATCTTCGGCACGCGGGTCGGCTGAACCTTACCGAAGTTTCATCCTGCGGCCATCGGCTGGCGGAACACGGACGGGCAACATCGCTCCGTCCCAACCACCGGAGAGCTCAAGATGAAGCAGGCATCCCGTATCGCCATCGCTCTGACCCTGGCCATGGCCGCCGGCCCGTTGTTCGCCGCGACCGCTACATCGGCAGCCAAGCCGTTAAGTCCGCAGCAACAGCGCATGGCCCAGTGCGCCGCCCAGAACAAGGGCAAGACCGGCGCCGACTACAAGGCCGCGCAGAGCGCCTGCCTCAGCGGCAAGACCGCGCCGGTCGCGAACACGACCGCGCAACAGCGCATGGCCAAGTGCGCCGCGGAGAACAAGGGCAAGAAGGGTGCCGACTACAAGGCCGCGCAGAGCGCCTGCCTGAAAGCGCACTGATCGCCAATTGTGTCGTCGCAACGGGCCGGTCGCGGGTGGCGATCGGCCCGTTGTTTTCGTTCATGCCGCCAACGAACGGGCGTGCAGTTCCGCCACTTCATGGGTCGTGCCGAACTTGCCCTTTTCGTCGCGCGTCACCCGCGCCAACGCGCAATCGGTGTCGTGAGTGAAGAACAGATGCACGTTGCGCGCCAGCTTGTCCTCGAGGAAGACGCGTTTCTCGTCGATCAACAGCTCGGCATTGCGGTCGTAGCCCATCGTGATCGGCACGTGCACCCAGAAGCGTCCGGGAATCAGGTCGGCGCAGAACACCACGCCGCCGTGGCGCCGGCCATCGACGGTTTCGGGACCGAGGATTTCCGCCAGCATCAAGCCGGGCGTATGCCCGTCGCTATAGCTGAAGCGCACGCTGTCGCCCAACGCACGCGAATATTCGCCTTCGACGATTTCCAGCCGGCCGCTGGCCTGCAGCAGGCCCGGCAACTCGGCGATGAACGAAGCGCGGTCGCGCGGATGCGGCTTCAGCGCGCGTTGCCAGTGTTTGGCGCCGACGACGAAAGTGGCGTTCGGGAACAGCAGCTCCGGTTCCTTGCCCTCGGCCCACGGCGCCAGCAATCCGCCAGCGTGGTCGAAATGCAGGTGCGACAGCACGACGACATCGATGTCCTCGTGGCCGAAGCCGGCTTCGCGCAGCGAATCCAGCAGCACGTGGCGATCTTCCTGCACGCCGTAGCGCTCGCGCAGCTTCGGTTCGAAGAAGCTGCCGATGCCGGTTTCGAACAGCACGGTCTTGCCATTCAGCGGACTGGCCAACAGCGCGCGGCAGGCCAGGTCGATGCGGTTCTCCGCATCCGGCGGCGCCCACTTGCCCCACATCGCCCGCGGCGCGTTGCCGAACATCGCGCCGCCGTCAAGTTTCTGCGTGTTGCCGAGGATCGACCAGAGTTTCATTCCACCTGCCTTACGGATCCGTTCATCCCTTATGCCTTGCATCGTACCCCGAACGGGAGTAAACCGGCGTCGAATGCCGGGGGGCTGCCGATGCTCAAGCATCCGTGGATCGCTGTCTGTTTCGTCGTGTCAGCCGCCGCCTGCACGGGCGCCCATGCGCAGGAGAAAAACGGTCATTTCGCCGACATCAAGCGGATCCTGTGCGCCGAGGGTGCCGAGCGCTATCTGCCCGGCGATTACTACTTCTGCGCCGGCAACAAGGCACTGCAGGCCGGCAACACGCGCAAGGCGCTGGACATGTACGAAGTCGCCGCAAGCTGGGGAGACAAGCGCGCGATGTTCAATTTGGGCCTGTTGCTGCTGCGCGGCGAGGGCGTGCCGAAGAACGAGCCGCTGGGCCTGGCCTGGCTGGCGCTGGCCGCCGAGCGCCCCAAGGACCGGATGCAGCGCGAAGTACTCGCCGGCGCATGGAAATCCGCAAGACCCGAAACCCGCGATGCGGCCAATGCACTATGGAACCGGATGAAGCTCGAGTACGCGGACCGCGTGGTGCTGGTCCGTGCGCAGGAGCATTACGAGCGCGAGACCCGGGAGCTCCGTCGAGCGCTGCAGTTCGACCCGTTCGCCAGGTTCGAAATCGGCTTCGACGGTTCGACTTCATCCGGTTTGAAGGCCCTCGCGAAACTCGATGAAGCCGCTGCGGAAACGATTCTTCGCCCTCTCCCGAATGCGAAGAAGAATGTCAACGTAGGCACGCCGGAAATGGTCCGCGATCCGGCGTCGGCCCAGAAAGGCCCACTCCTGCCATCCACGAACCAGTAACACCTGGCGGTTATGCCAGTTGCCGCTCAATCCCTGTCGGGTGTCGCACTGAAGTAGAAGGTGAACGCGCCCTTCTTCTCATCCACGGCCTTCACCGCGATCGGCGCCAGCGCACCCTTTGCCGTCAACACGCCTTCACCGGTGGCAACGGGTTCGGCGCTGGACGTGAACCAGCCGCTGCGCCAGGCCTTGACCGTCAGTGGAATACGCTGGCCTTGCGCCAGTTCCAGCGAGGCCCGCGCTTTCTTCAGGTCGTCGGCGACGACTACGTTGCGGCCGCCTTCGTCGTTGAGCGCATCCTGTTCGAACGCAAACAGCGGTTGCCCGTCGGCTTCCACGGCGAAACGCCAATCGGCAGTACCCATTTCGCCATCGTGCTGCACGGCGACGCGTTGCAAGGTCAGCTGCAGCTTCTGCGGACCCGCCAGTGGAGCCGGGGCCGCGTGTGCGGCTGGCGCCTGTGGCGCGGCTTGCGCGACCGGCGTGGGCTTGCCGCGGACGTCGTCGCGCACGTTGACATAAACCGTGGTCAGCGCGGCCAGCAGCGCCGCGGAACCGGTGAGGATTCCCGGCATGGTGCCGACCCACGGTTTCTTTTCCTTGTCGTTCCCGCTCATGCCCCGGTCCATCCTGTGAAAACGCCGCGAATCATACGGCTTTTTCCTGACTTCTCCCTCGGGAGAAGACGGAGCGAAGCGGCGGAAGAGGGCGGGTGCCTCCCCGATGCACGGGGGCGGTATCGCGCGGGTGTCTTACGGCCTCCTCCGCGCTTCGGGCATCTCTCCCGGAGGGGGGAAGGAAAGCGCTACGGTTTCGCGAGTTCCACCCTGCCCTCGCCCACCGGATTGCGCGGATCGGTACCGGCGGAAAGCGTGTTGGCACGCTTGTCCCATTCCACCGTCTGCAGGTTGCCCCAGACATGGCTGGAACCGCGCCCGCCGGCCGCCACGTCGCCGGGCAGGTCCAGCTTGTGACCCATCGCCTGCAAGGCCTTCGCCGCATCGGCGCTGATCGCCTTCGGTTCGGCGTCGATCACGTCCGGCAGCCACTGGTGGTGGTAGCGCGGCAACGCGGCGACCGCCTGCGCATCGAGCCCGGCGTCGTAGCCGAGCATGCCCAGCAGCACCATGGTGATGATGCGGCTGCCGCCCGGCGTGCCGATCACCACGGCCTTGTCGGCCGATTCCATGAAGGTCGGGGTCATCGAGCTGAGCATGCGCTTGCCCGGCTTCGGCGCGTTGGCCTCGTAGCCCATCACTCCGAACGCATTGGGCGTGCCCGGCTTCAGCGCGAAATCGTCCATCTCGTCGTTCAGCAGCACGCCGGTACCTTTCGGAATCAGCCCCGAGCCGTACAGCAGGTTGACCGTCTGGGTGCCGCCGACGCGGTTGCCTTCGCCGTCGATGATGGAAAAGTGCGTGGTCTCGTCGTCTTCCAGCGGCGTTTCCTGGCCGGACAGCAGGTCGCTGGGCGTAGCCTTGTCCGGGTGGATGGTCGCGCGCAAGCCCTGCGCGTAGTCGCGGCTGGTCAGCACTTCCTGCGGGATGTCGGTGAAGTCCGGGTCGCCGAGGAAGAAAGTGCGGTCGCGATAGGCGCGGCGCATAGCCTCGACCACCATGTGGATGCGATGCGCTTCGTCCATCTTCGGCAGGTCGTAGGGCTCTAGGATCTGCAGCATCGTCGCCAGGGCGATGCCACCGGAGGACGGCGGCGGTGCGGTGGTAACCTTCCAGCCCCTGTAGTCGAACACGATGGGCGTGCGCTGCTTGACCTGGTAGCCGGCCAGTTCCTGCGCGGTCCAACGGCCGCCGGCCTGGTTGACGCCGGCGACCAGCTTCTTCGCGGTCTCGCCACGATAGAAACCATCGAAACCCTGCTCCGCCAGCAACTCAAGCGTATGCGCCAATTCGGGCTGCTTGAACAAATCGCCTTCGGCGATCGGCTTGCCGTTGCGCTCGTAGACCTCGCGCGTGCCCGGGTAGCGCCGCATCACCTCCATGCGCTGCTTGTAGCCCCGGGCCATGCGTCCGTACACCGGGAAGCCTTCGCGGGCGATGCGGATCGCCGGTTGCAGCGATTGCTTCAGCGGCAGGCGGCCATGCTTGCCGGCCAGTTCGACCAGCGCGGCGGGCAGGCCGGGAATGCCGGCCGACCACGGGCCGTTCTGCGATTTTTCCTCATCGAGGTTGCCGGCCTTGTCGAGGTACTTGTCCGGCGTGGCCGATGCCGGCGAGGTCTCGCGCGCGTCGAGGAACAGGTCTTGCCCGGTTTTCGCGTCGTGCAGCAGGAACAGGCCGCCGCCGCCAAGGCCCGAACTGATCGGCTCGACCACCGACAATGTCGACGACACCGCCACCGCAGCGTCGAAGGCATTGCCGCCGGCCTTGAGGATTTCCAGACCGGCTTCGGTCGCTAGCTTGTGCCCGGAGGCAATGGCCGCGCCGGGCGGCTTCACGGCAACGGTCTGCGCCTGCGACGCGGTCTTCGGCTGTTCCGCCCAGGCGGAGGAAATCGGCAGCAGCAGGGCCAGCAGGAAGGCGATCGTGGTTCGCATGGCGACTCGCGAGACGTGCGGGGGACGCCCCAGTCTAGCGACCCTGCCCCGAGGCGTCATTCCTGGCCGCAAGACACGCTGTCGCGTGGAGTCTTCAGAGATCGGCCGGCACAAAAGACATGCTCGCCTTGCGCGAGCGACGCGCAGTCGCCGTCAGCGGGAAGCTGTGCCCGCCTGCAATCGACGCAATTTCGCCAGCAGGTCGTCCCGGCTTTCGGGAAAATCCGGGTCGGGATCGATGCACTCGACCGGACACACCACCACGCATTGCGGTTCGTCGAAATGGCCCACGCATTCGGTGCAGCGGGCCGGATCGATCACGTAGATGGTTTCGCCCATGGAGATGGCCTGGTTGGGACAGGCCGGCTCGCAGACGTCGCAGTTGACGCAGAGTTCGTTGATCTTGAGCGACATCTTTCGCTTGTCATTCCGAACGGAGTGAGGAATCTGCCTTGGCTTTTACGCTTGCAATGGCGAAGAAGCAAAGCAGATCCCTCGCTCGCGCTCGGGACGACGCAGTGGCGGGACGGCATCGGCGGCCTCGCTACTGCGTCACTTCGCTTCGATGAACACGTAGTCTACGCCGGTCGGCGCGACCACGGCCTTGACCCGCTCGTTGTCGGCCGGAGCGCCGATGAACAGCACGCGCACGCCCTTCATCGCGTCCGGCTGCACGCCCTGGAACGAAGCGATGACCAGGTCGGCCATCCTGGCCGAGTCCGGCGAGGCGAACGCGATCAGGTTGCCGGCGACGATGCCGCGGGCCATCGCATTGGACGCCTGCTCCAGCTGGCGGTTGTACTTGCCCTGGTAGTCCTCGTCCGACTCGGTCGCGGCCTTCGCGGGGAGGTAGTAGACGAACGGGCTGTTGGTGATGTTGCCCATGTTGCGGGTGACCACGTCCTGCAGGTACTTCTTCCATTCCGCGTCGTCGGCGGTCTTCGGCGCTGTCAGCGGCGCGGCCTCGACGGGCTTGGCTTCCTCGTGCTTCTTGCATGCCGCGAACGGCAGCACGAGACATGCGGCAAGCATCAGGCGGGCGATGGTCTTCATGGTGTTTCCCTCTGTGGTTCTGGGTGGTTTGCGACAGTTTGCCTCATCGACCGCCACGCTGCCGCCATTGCTCGCGCAGCGCGGTGGCGACCGCGGCCGGAACGAAGCCGGAGACGTCCCCGCCCAGCCGGGCGACTTCGCGCACCAGCGACGAGGAGATGAAGCCGTATTGTTCGGCCGGGGTCAGGAACAGGGTTTCGACGTCCGGGATCAGGTGGCGGTTCATGCTGGCCAGCTGGAACTCGTATTCGAAATCGGAC
>DASRYD010000479.1:0-1507 GCA_035653955.1 Pseudoxanthomonas sp. | reverse complement strand
GCGGGCCCCGGCGCGGCGGTGTGGCTGGCCGACAGTCGCGGCGTACGCGCCTGGAACGCGCGGGAACGCCGTTTCATCGCCGTGCCCGGCTTGCCGGAAGAGGCGGTGACCGCATTCGCCGTCGACGAAAACGGCAATGCCTGGCTCGCCGGCCTGGGCTATGTCGAACAATACCGGCTTACCGGCACGCAATGGCGGTTGCAGCGTCGCCTCGACGCGAAGCAGGGATTGCCGCAGATCGAATTCAGTGGGGTGGTGGTCGACCGACGCGGCATTCTCTGGCTGTCGTCGGCGCGCGGATTGCTGCGACTGGATCCGGTCAACCGCTCGTTGCGCCTGTACGGTGTCCGCGACGGCCTGCCGGGCCAGGAAATCATCGCCCCACCGATCCTGCGCCCGCAGGACGGCCGGATCATCGCCAGCGCCGCGCACGGCCTGGTGATCTTCGATCCGCTGGCGCTGCGTCCGTCGCGCGAACCGCCGCGGCTCAACGTGGAGTCGATCGGCGTGCAGTCCGCCGAGGGCCCGCGCCTGCTGCCGGTCCGCGGCGGCTTCCACCTGGCGCCCGGCGATCGCGACCTGCGCGTGGTCGCGCACCTCGAGTCGTTCAAGAGCGCCGCCAGCCATCGCTATCGCTTCCGCCTGTCCGGCGTCGATGCGGAATGGGTCGAAGTCGGCGCGAGCGGCGAACGCACCTACACCCGGTTGCCGCCGGGCAATTACCGTTTGGAGATCGTCGGCGCCACCGCCGACAACGTATGGTCGAAGCCGCAGGTGCTCGACTTCGTCGTGGATCCCGCGTGGTGGCAGACCTGGTGGGCGCGCGGCGCGGCCATCGCGCTGGTCGTGTTCGGCCTGTTCCTCGCCGCCGCCAGTTACCGCCGGCGCCTGCGTCGGCGCAACGCCTGGCAATTGACGGTGCACAAGCGCGAACTGGCCGAACAGGCTTCGCTGGCCAAGACCCGCTTCCTCGCCACCCTCGGCCACGAGGTGCGCACGCCGATGACCGGCGTGCTGGGCATGAGCGAACTGCTGCTGGCGACGCCGCTGGACGAGCGTCAGCGCGGCTACACCACTGCGATCCAGAGCGCCGGGAAGCACCTGCTGCGTCTGGTCAACGACGCGCTGGACCTGGCCAGGATCGAAGCGGGGAAACTCGACCTCGACGAACAGGCGTTCGATCCGCGCGCGCTGTTCGCCGAGTTGACCGCGTTGTGCGAACCGATCGCACGGCAGCGCGGGTTGTCCTTCTCCGCAACCGTGGGTGCGGCGGTGCCCGCCGCTTTGCGCGGGGATCCGCAGCGGGTGCGGCAGATCCTGCTCAACCTGCTCAACAACGCCTTGAAGTTCACCGAGCAGGGCGGCGTAGGCCTGCACGCCATGCCGCGCGACGGCGGCGTGCGCTTCAGCGTCGACGACACCGGCCCGGGCATCAGCGCGGCGCAGCAGGAGCGGTTGTTCCAGCGCTTCGAACAGGCCGAAGGCGCGCGTACCAGGGCGCGCTACG
>DASRYD010000478.1:0-5097 GCA_035653955.1 Pseudoxanthomonas sp. | reverse complement strand
CGCTGCCCGAGGCCGCGGACCACGCCGCCGCGCGGCAGTGGTTCGACGCGCACCTGCAGGGCGACTACGACCATGGCGAGGCGCTGTCCGAAGTGCCGCATGCGTTCACCCATTACCGCTTGCGCCTGCATCCGCTGCGCTGGCATGCACTCGCCCCGCGCGATGCGGTGCGCGACAATGACGACCTGCGCTGGGTCGCGCGCGACGCATTGGCGTCGCTGGGCATCCCCTCGCCGATCCGCAAACTGCTGGACAGCCGATGAGCCGCGTCGTTTTCTGCGAATACGAAAAGAAGGAAACCGAAGGCCTGGATTTCGTGCCCTATCCGGGCGACCTCGGCCAGCGCGTGTTCGCGCACGTCGGCAAGACCGCGTGGGCGGCATGGCTGGCGCACCAGACCATGCTGATCAACGAAAACCGCCTGTCGCCGCGCGACCCCAAGCACCGCGCTTTCCTCGAAGGCGAGATGCAGAAGTTCCTGTTCGGCGAAGGCGCCGACAAGCCGGCCGGTTACGTACCGGAAGGCTGATCCGCAGGCCGGATCAGCCGGCCTTCTCCGCCTCGCGCTCGACGACCTTGGCTTCGCGCATTTCCTTCTCCGCCGCCTTCAGCGCCTTCACGTCCAGCGGACGGATCGTGTCGATGCGACAGGGAATGCGGAAGTGCGAATTCGCTCCGCCCAGCACCTGCACGGAATCGAACTTCGCCGACACGCGGCCGAACATGTTGCTCAGGCTGATCGCCGGCGCGTAATCCAGATCGATGCAGCGCCCGGTCAGGTCCAGCAGCCACGCTTCGTTCGGCCTGGTCCATACCGCCAGCGCCTGGTCGCCCAGCGGCGTCCAGCTGATGCTGCTGAAATAGCGGAAATCCTTCACCGGCGCGCCGGCGTGCGCCTGGTAGATGGACAGCTTTTCGGCGCTGCTCAGGTTCGATGCGCAACCGGCCAGCGCGACGCCCAGGGCCAGCAACAGGAAACTCGTTTGCAGGGTCTTCATGGAAGCCTCCGAATGTCAGACGCCTTGATAACGCCATGATGCGCCAGCCGTTTACCCTGCCAAGTCCCCCGCCGACGGAGCGTTCAGCCCGCGTCCGGCTTGCCGTAACCGCGGCGCGCCCGTATCATGCGCGGCCCCGGCCGGGTAGCTCAGTTGGTAGAGCAAGGGATTGAAAATCCCTGTGTCGGGGGTTCGATTCCCTCCCCGGCCACCATGCATCACCGCCGAAGGCCCGCGCTTTGCGTGGGCCTTCGTCTTTTCGGGCGCTCGAATCCCGGCCTGCGCCCAGTCGTCCGCTGGGCCGCAGGCGCTATGCTTGCCCATCCACGGATTCGAGGACCGGCATGAACCTTCGCATCGTTCGCAACGCCCTGTTGCCGGGCGCATTGGCATTGCTTGCCGCATGCAGCAGCGGCCCGGTCCGGCGGATATCGCCGCCGGCGGCCAGCATCCAGCAGCTGACCGTCAACGTGGATGGCAGTTGGAAAGTGGACCTGCGCCTGCAGAACTACAGCAGCATCCCGATGCGCTTCGACAGCGCAAAGCTGGCCCTGACCGTCGCCGACCAGCCCGCGGGCGAATTGCGGGCCTCGCCGGCCATCTCGATCGGTCCGGAATCGGCCGACGTGGTCAGCGTGGCCTTCGCCCCGGCCGTCGCGGCGAAGCTGGCCGTGGCCGATGCGCTGGCTGGCCGCCGAACCGTCGCCTACACGCTGAAAGGCACGATGGACGCGGTGCCGGAGGACGCCAAGCTGCGCAGCTTCGACGTGGACGCCCGCAACACGCTCAGCCCGATGCCCGGCCTGCAGGGCGTATTGCGCTGAGCGACGTTGCTGCGCCGCAGCAAGCCACTACCATACGCTGGAGTATCCTAGGCATAGCCCGCCGGACTCCAGCCCATGAGCACTTACAAAGCCCCTCTCGCCGACCTCCGTTTCGCCCTGTACGACGTGCTGGGCGTGGAAAAGCAGTTCGCCGAACTCGGCTATGCCGAAGCCAGCCGCGACATCGTCGACGCGGTACTGGACGAGGCCGCCCGCTTCACCGAAACCGTGCTCGCCCCGCTCAACGCGATTGGCGACCAGATCGGCTGCAAGTTCGACAAGGACACCGGCGACGTCACCGCGCCGCCGGGCTTCAAGCAGGCCTTCGACCAGTTCGTGGAAGGCGGCTGGACCGGCCTGACCAACGCACCGGAATTCGGCGGCCAAGGCATGCCCGAAGTGCTCGGCGCGGCGCTGACCGAGATGGTCGACGCGGCCAATCTGGCCTGGGGCAATTTCCCGATGCTGTCGCACGGGGCGATCGAAGCCTTGAACCGTTACGGCGAAGACTGGCAGAAGGAGGCGTTTCTGCGTCCCTTGGTCGAAGGCCGCTGGACCGGCACCATGTGCCTGACCGAACCGCACGCCGGCACCGACCTGGGCCTGCTGAAGACCCGCGCCGAGCCCAATGGCGACGGCAGCCATTCGATCACCGGCACCAAGATCTTCATCACCTGCGGCGAGCACGACCTGGCGCCGAACATCGTCCACTTGGTGCTGGCGCGCCTGCCGGACGCGCCGCCGGGGCCGAAGGGCATCTCGCTGTTCGTGACGCCGAAGTTCAAGGTCGGCAGGGACGGTGCGATGGGCGAACGCAACGCGCTGCGTTGCGGCTCCATCGAGCACAAGATGGGCATCCATGGCTCGGTGACCTGCGTGATGAATTTCGACGGCGCGCAGGGCTGGCTGGTCGGCGAGGCGAACAAGGGCCTGCAGGCGATGTTCGTGATGATGAACTCAGCACGCCTCGGCGTCGGCCTGCAGGGCTTGGGCCTGAGCGAACGCGCATACCAGAACGCGTTGCACTACGCGCGCGAACGCCTGCAGACGCGTTCGCTGTCGGGCCCGAAATTCCCGGACAAGCCGGCCGATCCGATCATCGTCCACCCCGACGTGCGGCGCATGCTGCTGTCGATCAAGTCGCTGGTGGAAGGCGGCCGCCTGCTCTCCCTGCACGCCTATACGCAACTGGATGCCGCGCACCACGCCGCCGATGCGGCGGCGCGCGAGCAGGCCGACACGCTGGTCGGCTTCCTGACGCCGATCGCCAAGGCCTGCCAGACCGAGTGGAGCATCGAGAACACCTACAACGCGCTGCAGTGCTTCGGCGGCCACGGCTATATCGCCGAGCACGGCATGGAGCAGCTGGCCCGCGACGCGCGCATCACCACGCTGTACGAAGGCACCACCGGCATCCAGTCGCTGGACCTGATCGGCCGCAAGACCGCCGTTTCGCAGGGCGCTGGACTGAAGCTGTTCCTCGGCATGGTCGACGCGTTCGTGAAGCAGCACGAAGGCGACGCGGCGCTGGCCGAATTCGTCGAGCCGCTGAAGGACAAGGCGGCCGAATGGGCGCAACTGACCGCCGGCATCTTGCAGCGCGCGGCGAAGAACCCGGAAGAACTCGGCGCTGCCAGCACCGACTACCTGTTCTATTCCGGCTACGTCGCGCTGGCCTACTGGTGGGCGCGCAGCGTCGCCGCGGCGAACGCCTCGCCGCAAAGCGCAGCGTTCAAGCAGGCCAAGCTGGAAACCGCGCGCTTCTACTTCGCCCGCATGCTGCCGCGCACGCTGGCGCACAAGGCGGCGATCGAAGCCGGTGCAGAACCATTGATGGCGATGGATCCGGCGCGTTTTGGCGATTGATCGTGGTTTCCCCCCACATCGGCTTCATCGACGGGGAGAGGCTGCCGAAGGCGGGTGAGGGGCGCTTTTGATCCTGTTTCGGGGGAGAAGCGGTCGCTCGCAGCATCGCGACCCCGAATTCGCCTCCGCCAACTTCCCTCCGCAAGCGGGGAGAAGGAAGGCACAATCCGCTTCATGCAAGCGACGCATTCCGGGCCGCCGTCGATCCGCGCCTTCATCGAAGACCACACACGCCTGTTCGTGATCACCGGCGCCGGCGTCAGCACCGATTCCGGCATTCCCGATTACCGCGACACCAACGGGGACTGGAAGCGCACACCGCCGGTGACCTTGCAAGCGTTCGCCGGCGACGATGCGACGCGCCGTCGCTACTGGGCGCGCAGCCTGATCGGTTGGTCGTATTTCCGGCGCGCACGGCCCAATGCAGCGCATCGCGCGCTGGCCGCGCTGGAAGCGAGAGGCAAGATCGAACTGCTGCTGACCCAGAACGTCGACGGCCTGCATCAGGCCGCCGGCAGCCAGCGCGTGATCGACCTGCATGGCCGACTCGACACGGTGCGCTGCCTGCGGTGCGAAGCGCGCACGCCACGCGAGGATTTCCAGCGCGAACTGCTCGCGCGCAATCCCGACTGGGCCGGACTCGTCGCAGACATCGCCCCCGATGGCGATGCCGACCTGGAAGACCGCGACTTTTCCTCGTTCGACGTGCCCGACTGCGCAACCTGCGCCGGCATGTTGAAGCCGGACGTAGTGTTCTTCGGCGAGAACGTGCCGCGCGAGCGCGTGATCGAAGCGAATCTTCGCCTGTCGCGATCCGATGCGGTGCTGGTGGTCGGTTCATCGCTGATGGTCTGGTCCGGCTTCCGTTTCGTCCAGGCCGCTGCGCGAAGCGGCTTGCCGGTCGCCGCGATCAACCTGGGCCGGACCCGCGCCGACGAGATGCTATCGCTGAAGTTGGAAACGGCCGGGGCGGAAGCCCTGGCGTTCCTGCTCGAAGACACGCATCCGGCCATGCCAGCCACTGCCTGAGACCTGCGCCGAATCGCCGCCGTATCCATATCTCCGGCGATTCACAAAATGTAAGCATTCGGGTATAAGCTGTTTTCCCCATGGAAGCAGACCCAGCTCAGCTTCATTTGGACGATACCGGGCCGGCACTTGCCGGAATGACTCTCGACCCGGTCGCGGCAGCGTCTTCTCCCGTTCCCCGTCTTGCGCCGCGGCTGTTGTCGCTGGACGCGCACGGCCGCGTGCTCGACTGGATCAACTGGCAGGACGCCGCCTGTCTTTATGCGCGCGGCGCGGTGGCGTGGACCCTCGGCGACCCTTGCTTGCGCGTGCATGGCGGCACCAGCCGGCTCAGCGGCGAGCAGAGCGTCATCGACCTGCACCCGATCGTCGCCTCGCGC
>DASRYD010000477.1:0-12773 GCA_035653955.1 Pseudoxanthomonas sp. | reverse complement strand
GTTCCGCAGGCCGGTCCGTCCGGCCTGCCGCCGTCTCCGACGGCAGGTCCCGCGAGGGACCGAACGCCGGGCGCCTCGCCCGGCTCCACAACCCAGACAGATTTCGCGAAAGCGGATATCGGTGCTACTCATAGGTGAATCGCAATGAGCATGACTGATCCCATCGCCGACATGCTGGTCCGCATCAAGAATGCGGCCGCGGTCGGCAAGCCGACGGTGAAGATGCCGTCCTCCAACACCAAGGTCGCCATCGCCGGCGTGCTGAAGGCCGAGGGCTACATCGCCGACTCGCGCGTGACCAAGACCGAGAACAACAAGGCCGAGCTGGAAATCGTCCTGAAGTACTTCGAGGGCAAGCCGGTCATCGACAAGCTGCAGCGCGTTTCGCGCTCGGGCCTGCGCCAGTACCGCGGCAAGGCCGAGCTGCCGAAGGTGCTCAACGGCCTCGGTATCGCCATCATTTCCACCTCCAAGGGCATCATGACCGATGCGCAGGCGCGCCAGCATGGCGTCGGCGGCGAAGTCCTGTGCTTCGTGGCCTAAGGGAGAAACCACAATGTCTCGCGTAGCCAAGAAGCCGATCGCCCTGCCGAAGGGCGTCGAATTCAACCAGCAGGCCGACAGCCTGTCCGTGAAGGGCCCGAAGGGCACCCTGTCGCTGGCCAAGCCGGCCGGCGTCGAAGTCAAGGTCGAAGACGGCACTGTCAACCTGGCCCCGACCGGCCCCGAGCACGACGCCATGACCGGCACCGTGCGCGCGATCCTGGCCAACATGGTCAAGGGCGTGTCCGAAGGCTTCGAGCGCAAGCTGGAACTGGTCGGCGTGGGTTACCGCGCCGCCATGCAGGGCAAGGACCTGAGCCTGTCGCTGGGCTTTTCGCACCCGGTGCTGTTCAAGGCCCCCGAAGGCATCACCATCGTCACCCCGACCCAGACCGAAGTGGTCGTCTCGGGCGCCGACAAGCAACGCGTGGGCGAAGTCGCCGCCAAGATCCGCGGATTCCGTCCGCCGGAGCCCTACAAGGGCAAGGGCGTGAAGTACTCCGACGAAACCATCATCCGCAAGGAAGCGAAGAAGGCGTAATCACGCCTTCGGCTTCGAGGAAACCGATCATGAGCATCAAGAACAACGCCCGCCTGCGCCGCGCCAAGACCACCCGCGCGCACATCCGCGACCTCGGCGTGCCGCGCCTGAGCGTGCTGCGCACCGGTCAGCACCTGTACGCGCAGGTGTTCAGCGCCGACGGCTCCAAGGTCATCGCCGCCGCCAACACCCTGCAGGCCGACGTCAAGGAAGGCCTGAAGAACGGCAAGAACAGCGACGCCGCCGCCCGCGTCGGCAAGATCATCGCCGAACGCGCCAAGGCCGCGGGCATCGAGAAGGTCGCATTCGACCGCTCGGGCTATCGCTACCACGGCCGCGTCAAGGCGCTGGCCGATGCCGCGCGCGAGAGCGGCCTGCAGTTCTGAGTTGAATCGCGTGGGGCGCGTCCCCACGACTTGACCCGCCGGCACGGGAAGCGCCGGGCGCGCTGCGGCTTCTGCCCGCAACCGCGTTGCACCGAAACGCACCACAACCATAAGCGGCGAAGCCGCAAATCCCTCAACTATCGAGTCAACCAAAATGGCAGAAGAGCAACGTGCACCGCGTGGCCGCGATCGTGATCGCGGTCCCCGCGAGGAAAAAGTCGACGACGGCATGATCGAGAAGCTGGTCGCGGTCAACCGCGTCAGCAAGACGGTCAAGGGCGGTCGCCAGTTCACTTTCACCGCGTTGACCGTGGTCGGCGACGGCAACGGCAAGATCGGCTTCGGCTACGGCAAGGCGCGCGAAGTGCCGGTCGCCATCCAGAAGTCGATGGAGTACGCCCGCAAGGGCATGCTGAACATCGACCTGAACAACGGCACCCTGTGGCATTCGGTCAAGTCCGGCCACGGCGCGGCCCGCGTGTTCATGCAGCCGGCATCGGAAGGTACCGGCGTCATCGCCGGCGGCGCCATGCGCGCCGTGCTGGAAGCGGTCGGCGTGAAGAACGTGCTGGCCAAGGCGACCGGTTCGCGCAACCCGATCAACCTGGTGCGCGCCACCCTGCGCGGCCTGAGCGAGATGCAGTCGCCGGCCCGCATCGCGGCCAAGCGCGGCAAGAAGGTGGAGGAACTCACCCATGGCTAAGCAGTCCAACAACGGCGGCACGGTCAAGGTGCGCCTGGTGCGGGGCCTGCGCGGTTCGCAGTCCATCCACCGCCTGTCGGTGCGCGCGCTGGGCCTGAACAAGCTCAACGACGTGCGTGAACTGAAGGACAGCCCGCAGGTCCGTGGCCTGATCAACAAGGTCCACTACCTGGTCAAGGTCGAGGAGTAATCGTATGCGTCTCAACACTCTCAAGCCCGCAGAGGGCGCCCGCACCGAAGGCAAGCGCGTCGGTCGCGGCATCGGTTCCGGCCTGGGCAAGACCGCCGGCCGCGGCCACAAGGGTTCGTTCGCGCGCGCGGGCAAGGGCAAGATCAAGGCCAAGTTCGAAGGCGGCCAGATGCCCCTTATCAAGCGCCTGCCGAAGGTCGGCTTCCGCTCCAAGCTGAAGGACGACACCGCCGAAGTGCTGTCGTACCAGCTGGACAAGCTGGCCGCGGGCGAAGTGACCTTCGCTGCGCTGCGCGAAGCCGGCCTGGTGCCGAGCAAGGCCAAGCGCGCGAAGATCGTCAAGAAGGGCGAACTGAGCAAGGCCTTCGTGCTGAAGGGCCTGCTGGCCACGGCCGGCGCCAAGGCGGCGATCGAAGCCGCCGGCGGCAGCGTGCAGGAGTAACTACGGCATGGCGCAAGGCGACGTAGCGGGTCTGGGCGGTCTGGGCAAGTTCACCGAACTGCGCCAGCGACTGTTCTTCGTGCTGGGCGCGCTGGTCGTCTACCGCATCGGTTGCTACGTGCCGGTGCCGGGCGTCAACCCGGACGCGATGCTGCAGTTGATGCAGAACCAGGGCGGCATCGTGGACATGTTCAACATGTTCTCCGGTGGCGCCCTGCATCGCTTCAGCATCTTCGCGCTGAACGTGATGCCGTACATCTCGGCGTCGATCGTGATGCAGCTGGCCGTGCACATCTTCCCCAGCCTGAAGTCGCTGCAGAAGGAAGGCGAGTCCGGCCGGCGCAAGATCAACCAGTGGTCGCGCTACGGCGCGGTGCTGCTGGCGGTGGTGCAGGGCGGCAGCATCGCCGCAGCGCTGCAGAACCAGGTCGCGCCCGGCGGCGCGCCCGTGGTCTACGCACCAGGCATGGGCTTCCTGCTGACCGCGGTGGTCGCCTTGACCGCCGGCACCATCTTCCTGATGTGGCTGGGCGAGCAGGTGACCGAGCGCGGCATCGGCAACGGCGTATCGATGATCATCTTCGCCGGCATCGTCGCAGGCCTGCCGCATGCGGTGATCGATACGTTCCAGAAGGCGCAGAATGGCGACATCAGTCCGATCGCGTTGATCCTGATCGCGTTGATCGTGTTCGGCTTCACCTGGTTCGTGGTCTTTGTCGAGCGCGGCCAGCGCCGGATCACGGTCAACTACGCGCGCCGCCAGGGCGGTCGCAACGCGTACATGAACCAGACCTCGTTTCTGCCGCTGAAGCTGAACATGTCGGGCGTGATCCCGCCGATCTTCGCCTCGAGCATCCTGTCTTTCCCGGCGACCCTGGCCATGTGGTCCGGCCAGAACGGCGGCGCGGCGACCAACTGGCTGCAGCGCATCTCCGCCGCGCTGGCGCCGGGCGAGCCGCTGCACATGATCGTCTTCGCCGCGATGATCATCGGTTTTGCGTACTTCTACACCGCACTGGTGTTCAACTCGCAGGAAACCGCCGACAACCTGAAGAAGTCCGGCGCGCTGATCCCGGGCATCCGGCCGGGCAAGGCCACCGCGGACTACATCGATGGTGTGCTGACCCGCCTGACCGGCGCCGGTGCGGTGTATCTGGTGCTGGTGTGCTTGCTGCCCGAACTGATGCGCACGCAGTTGAATACGTCGTTCTACTTCGGCGGCACCTCGCTGCTGATCGTGGTGGTCGTGGTGATGGACTTCATCGCCCAGGTGCAGGCGCACCTGATGTCGCACCAGTACGAGAGCCTGCTGAAGAAGGCGAACCTGAAGGGCGGGGCGCGTACCCGCTGATCGCAGGACGGGCTCGGCCCGCCCTCGCGAAGTTGTAGAATTCGAGGGGACGGGCCTTGGCCTGTCCAAAGTTCACCCGCCACCGGCCACCCGTGCCGGCGGCATTGATGGGCGACCTGCGCGGCGGTCTCGGACGCAGGTGAGAATCGGCCAGTCCCTGCGCAAGAGTAGCGCGGGCGGGGTCCCAGAAGGGGCGCCAGGCCGGTTCCGACGCCGGAGCATGGGCACACTCCCCATGCCGGGCAGGGATTCGTCTCCGACGGGTCCCGGCTTCCAAAACCTCCGGGATCTTGCTAAAATTTTGTGTTCACTCCGCCCGTATGCCGGGGCCCGCAAGGGTCCTGTGTCGCGTCCGGGCCAATCAACAGTTTGGAGAACCGCGTCATGGCGCGTATTGCAGGTGTCAACCTGCCTGCCCAGAAGCACGTCTGGGTGGGGTTGCAAAGCATCTACGGCATCGGCCGTACCCGTTCGAAGCAGGTCTGCGAAGCCGCAGGCGTGGCCTCGACCACCAAGATCCGCGACCTGTCCGAGCCGGAAGTCGAGCGCCTGCGCGCCGAGATCGGCAAGTACGTGGTCGAAGGCGACCTGCGTCGCGAAGTCGGCATGGCGATCAAGCGCCTGATGGACCTGGGCTGCTACCGCGGCCTGCGCCATCGTCGTGGCTTGCCGCTGCGCGGCCAGCGCACCCGCACCAACGCCCGCACCCGCAAGGGTCCGCGCAAAGCCATCAAGAAGTAAGGGGCGCACATCATGGCCAAACCATCTGCCGCAAAGGCACCGAAGAAGAAGATCAAGCGCGTCGTCACCGATGGCGTCGCCCACGTCCACGCTTCGTTCAACAACACCATCGTCACCATCACCGATCGCCAGGGCAACGCCCTGTCGTGGGCCACGTCCGGCGGTGCGGGCTTCCGCGGTTCGCGCAAGTCCACCCCGTTCGCCGCGCAGGTCGCCGCCGAAAAGGCGGGCCGCGCCGCGCTCGACTACGGACTGAAGTCTCTGGAAGTCCGCATCAAGGGTCCGGGTCCGGGTCGCGAATCGGCCGTGCGTTCGCTCAACAACGTCGGCTACAAGATCACCAACATCATCGACGTGACGCCTATCCCGCACAACGGGTGCCGTCCGCCGAAAAAGCGTCGCGTCTAAAGGAGCGATAAGACAATGGCACGTTATATCGGTCCTACCTGTAAGCTCGCGCGCCGCGAAGGCGCCGACCTGTCCCTGAAGAGCCCGGCGCGCGCGCTGGACTCGAAGTGCAAGCTGGAGCAGAAGCCCGGCCAGCACGGCGCCACCGCGCGCAAGGGCAAGCTGTCCGACTACGCCACCCAGCTGCGCGAGAAGCAGAAGGTCAAGCGCATCTACGGCCTGCTGGAACGCCAGTTCCGCAACTACTACAAGAAGGCTTCGACCAAGAAGGGCAACACCGGCGAAAACCTGTTGCAGTTGCTGGAAACCCGCTTGGACAACGTCATCTACCGCATGGGCTTCGCCGTCACCCGTCCGTCGGCCCGCCAGTTGGTCTCGCACCGTGGCGTGCTGGTCAACGGCAAGCCGGTCAACCTGCCTTCGTACCAAGTCAAGGCCGGCGACGCGATCGAGCTGTCGGAGAAGGCCCAGAAGCAACTGCGCGTGCAGGAATCCCTGACCGTCGCCGAGCAGCTGGACCTGAGCCCGTCGTGGGTTGAAGTGGACGCCAAGAAGTTCAGCGGCGTGTTCAAGGCCGTGCCGGTGCGTTCCGACCTGCCCGCCGACATCAACGAAGCGCTGATCGTCGAGCTGTACTCGAAGTAATCCTTTCACGCACCCCCGTCCCCCGCGGGGGGTTGCAGGAGACCAAGCTACATGACGGTTACCACTCAGCAAGTGCTGCGCCCGCGCGGCCCGCAAATCGAACGCATCACCGACAATCGCGCCAAGGTCGTGATCGAGCCGCTGGAGCGCGGCTATGGTCACACCCTCGGCAACGCCCTGCGCCGCGTGCTGCTGTCGTCGATCCCGGGCTTCGCCATCACCGAAGTCGAGATCGACGGCGTGCTGCACGAATACAGCACCATCGAAGGCCTGCAGGAAGACGTGCTGGAAGTGCTGTTGAACCTGAAGGACGTCGCCATCCGCATCCATACCGGCGACAGCGCCACGCTGACCCTCGGCAAGCAGGGTCCGGGCGTGGTCACCGCCGGCGACATCAAGACCGACCACAACGTCGAGATCCTCAATCCCGACCATGTGATCGCGCACCTGACCAAGGACACCGCGCTCAGCCTGCGCCTGAAGATCGAGCGCGGCTTCGGCTATCAGCCGGCCGCCGCCCGTCGCCGTCCGGACGAAGAAACCCGCGCAATCGGCCGCCTGGTGCTGGATGCCTCGTTCTCGCCGGTCCGTCGCGTCGCCTACGCGGTGGAAGCCGCGCGCGTCGAACAGCGCACCGACCTGGACAAGCTGGTGCTGGAAATCGAAACCAACGGCACCATCGACGCCGAGGAAGCCGTGCGCACCGCCGCCGACATCCTGACCGACCAGCTGTCGGTGTTCGGCGACTTCACCCATCGCGATCGCGGTGCGCCGAAGCAGGCCGCCAGCGGCGTCGATCCGGTGCTGCTGCGCCCGATCGACGACCTCGAGCTGACCGTGCGTTCGGCCAACTGCCTGAAGGCGGAGAGCATCTACTACATCGGCGACCTGATCCAGAAGACCGAAGTGGAACTGCTCAAGACCCCGAACCTCGGCAAGAAGTCGCTGACCGAGATCAAGGAAGTGCTGGCCCAGCGCGGCCTGTCGCTCGGCATGAAGCTGGAAAACTGGCCGCCGGCCGGGGTTTCGGCACACGGCATGTTGGGCTGATGTTCTTCCCGTGGCCCGCAGCGATGCGGGCCACGGATGCTCCACCACGCAATACCTTCGCCGACGAACCGAAGTTCGCGGCACATCCGGCAAGGGATGCCGGTTCGGACCATCCGCAGTCCATGTTTCAGCGCCACGATGGCGACAGCGAACTCCAGCAGTTTCAACATTCATTCGTCTAAGGAATCACTCCCATGCGCCACCAGAAATCCGGTCGCAAGTTCAGCCGCACCAGCGCCCACCGCGATGCGATGTTCACCAACATGGCCGCTTCGCTGATCAAGCACGGCCTGATCCGCACCACCCTGCCCAAGGCCAAGGAACTGCGCCGCGTGGCCGAGCCGCTGATCACCCTGGCCAAGGTCGACGGCGTCGCCAACCGCCGCCTGGCGTTCTCGCGCCTGCGCGACAAGGAAGCGGTCGGCACCCTGTTCACCACGCTGGGCCCGCGCTACGCCACCCGTCCGGGCGGCTACCTGCGCATCCTGAAGTGCGGTTTCCGTGCCGGCGACAACGCCCCGATGGCGTATGTCGAACTGGTCGACCGCCCGGAAGCGGTGGCTGAATAAGCCAGCGCTTCGGCCGCAAGTCCTTCAAAACCCCGGCGCATGCCGGGGTTTTGCATTTCCGGCGGCAGAGAAATCAAGCGCGGAAGGGATTGACAGTGTATCTTTAGATATATATCTTATGAGGCATCTTATGACACCAAAGGAGTGTCGCGATGTTTCAGGAATTCCACAGGCATTTCCACCATCTCCGCGCACGCGCTGACCTGTCCGGGGGAGCCATGCGTTGTTCCGCCCATGGCGGGCGAGAAGGCGGAGGCGGACGGGGGCGGTTTGGCCCCGGGCGGGGCTTCCCCGGAGGATTCGGCGGATTTGGCGGAGGCGAGGGCATGCCTCGCGGGCGCAAGTTCAGTTCCGACGACCTGCAACTGCTGTTGCTGGCGCTGCTCGAAGAACAACCGCGCCATGGCTATGAGCTCATCAAGGCATTGCAGGCCCGTTCCAACGGTTTCTACAGCCCCAGCCCCGGCATGGTCTACCCGGCACTGACCTATCTGGAAGAACTGGGCCACGTGACCGTCGAGGTCGAAGGCAATCGCAAGCGTTACGCCCTGGCCGACGCGGGCCGTGAGCACTTGGCCGCCAACCGCGGGCGCGTGGACGTCATGTGGGCCAAGCTCAACCACATTGCGGCGAAGATGGATTCGGTGCGCCGCGCGTTTTCGGGCGAGGACATGTCCGAAGCCAGCGAAGGCGGCTGGTTGCCGGAACTGGCGCAGGCCCGCCGCGCGCTGAAGACGGCCCTGTTCCGCCGCCACAACCTGAGCGCCGACGAGCAGCTCCGCATTGCCGCGATCCTGCAGCGTGCGGCACGGGAAATCGAAGGCGAGGGCGATGCGCGCTGATTTCATTGATAAGGCAAAGCGCTAGTCCGGATGCAAGCCGAAGGCCGGAATACCGGGCTTCCTCGCGCCTGGGAGGCCGGATGACCGGCGACCCCGGAGCTGCCGAGAAGCGCGTGCGCTCCGAGCGAACTGCCAAGACTGCGGCCAATCCACCCGCATCCACGAAGAACAAGAAGAGACGACAAACCCCATGTATTCCCTGACCCAACCCCAGGAGCGCCGCCTGCTGTGGCTGCTCATGCTGACCCAGTTCACCCTCATCATGGACTTCATGGTGATGATGCCGCTGGGCCCGCAAATCATGCAGGCACTGCAGGTGACCCCGGCGCAATTCGCCGCCGCCGTGTCGGCGTATTCCATCTGTGCCGGCGTGTCCGGCCTGTTGGCGGCGACCTATGTCGACCGCTTCGACCGACGCAGGTTGCTGCTGGCCATGTACGCGTTGTTCGCGCTGTCCAACCTGGCCTGCGCGCTGGCCAACAGTTATGCGTTGTTGCTGGCGTCGCGCGCGTTCGCCGGCATCAGCGGCGGCGTGCTGGGCTCCATCATCATGGCCATCATCGCCGACGTCGTGCCCGCGCAACGGCGCGGTGCGGCCACCGGCACGGTGATGACGGCGTTCGCCATCGCATCGGTGCTGGGCGTGCCGGTGGGCGTGTTGCTGGGCGCGCATTTCCACTGGTCCGCGCCGTTCTGGTTGCTGGTGGCCTTGTCGGTCGGCGTATGGATAGCCGCGGCGCGCATCGTGCCGGCGTTGAACCAGCATTTGTCGAACACGCCCGTACCCTTGTCGCGGGCTCTGCCCGACCTGTTCAAGCTGTTCGCCAACTCGCGCCACCTCAATGCGCTGGCGCTGACTTTCATGCTGGTGGTGTCGCAGATGCTGGTGATCCCCTTCATCTCGCCGGTGCTTGTGGCCAACCACGGGATCGCCCCGGCGCAGATTTCGTGGATGTACATGGCCGGCGGCGTTGCGGCGTTCTTCAGCTCGCGCTGGGTTGGCGGACTCGCCGACCGCTATGGCAAGCAGCGCGTGTTCCGCATCATGGTGGTGGTGTCGCTGCTGCCGGCGCTATTGATGACCCATTTGCCGGCGGTGGCGGGCTTCGTGTTCATGCTGCTGTTCTTCCCGGTGTTCATGGTGGCGATGAGCGGACGCATGGTGCCGTTGCAGGCCCTGCAGACCACGGTGCCGCAGGCCGCGCAACGCGGTGCTTACCTCAGCGCGCACAGCGCGGTGCTGTCGCTGGGCACCGGCCTGGGCGCATGGTTGGGTGGCTTGCTGGTCAGCGCCGATGCGGGCGGTCACCTGGTCGGCTACGGCACGGCAGGCTGGGTGGCGGTGACGTTGGCACTGTGCGCGGCGTGGTGGGTGGGACGGGTCGTGGCGGCGGATGCGTCGCCGACCCCGGATGTGCGGAAGCCGGGAATGCAGGGCGAAGCAGGCTGACGCCAACGCATCGCGGTCCAGCGGCGGTCTTGGAACTCGCCTGGCGAATCACGGTCAATGCCCGACATCGGCTAAATTACCGCCATCCTTTCCATGCCACGTGCCATGAATCCTCTTCGCTGGTCGTTCCGCGCGCAGTTCCTGCTGGGTTTCCTCGTGTGCGTCGCGCTGCTGGGCTACGCGCTGTTCGTGCAGTTCGTGCAGAAGCTCGAACCTTGCCCGTTCTGCATCTTCCAGCGCCTCGCGTTCGCGGCGGCGGCGGTGTTCTTCCTGCTTGGCGCGTTGCATGGGCCGAAGCGGGCGGGGGGGCGGCGCACCTATGGCGTGCTGGCCTTCCTCGCAGCCGCCACCGGCATCGGCATCGCGGGCCGCCACGTGTGGGTGCAGGTGTTCCCTCCGGCGATGCCCAGTTGCGGACCGGGCTGGGATTACCTGGTCGAAACCAGCACCTGGCTGGGCGTGGTGCGCAAGGTACTGGGGGCGAAGGGCGACTGCAGCACCATCGACTGGAGTTTCCTCGGCCTGTCGATGCCGATGTGGAGCCTGGTCTGGTTCGTCGCGCTGGCGTGGTGGGCACTGTACGCGGGCTTCAAGACGCGTCGTTCGTAGCGGGGACGTTGCACCCGTAACCAAAGTTTCTTGCGTCGCAGCAATCTGGCAACATGACGGCCCCCGAGGAGTCCGTCATGAGCAGTACCGAACGCAATCTGCGCGCCGTCAATCTTCCCGCCGACTGGTCGCCGGCATCGTGGCGCTCGCGCACGGCTTTGCAGATGCCGACCTATCCCGACGCGGACGCGTTGGAAGCGGTGCTGGGCGAATTGCGCCAATTGCCGCCGCTGGTCACTTCGTGGGAAATCTTCTCGCTCAAGCAGCAACTGGCCGAGGCGCAGGAAGGCAAGCGCTTCCTGTTGCAGGGCGGCGATTGCGCGGAGAACTTCAGCGATTGCGAATCCGGCCTGATCACCAATCGGCTGAAGGTGCTGCTGCAGATGAGCCTGGTGCTGGTGCACGGCCTGCGCTTGCCGGTGGTGCGCGTGGGCCGTTTCGCGGGCCAGTACGCCAAGCCGCGCTCGGCCGATACCGAGACGCGCGACGGCGTGACCCTGCCGAGTTACCGCGGCGACGTGATCAACCGCCCGGAGTTCACCGCCGAAGCGCGCGTGCCCGATCCGCGCCGCATGATAAAGGCGCATGCGCGTTCGGCGATGACGATGAATTTCGTCCGCGCGCTGATCGATGGCGGCTTCGCCGACCTGCACCATCCCGAATACTGGAACCTGAGCTGGATGGATTACTCGCCCAACGCCGGCGAGTACCAGCAGATGGTCAATTCCATCGGCGATGCGGTGCGTTTCATGGAGACGCTGTCCGGCTCCGAGGTGCACAATCTCAACCGCATCGACTTCTACACCTCGCACGAAGCGCTGCTGCTGCCATACGAGGAAGCGCTGACCCGCGAAGTGCCGCGGCAGTGGGGCTGGTTCGACCTGAGCACGCATTATCCGTGGATCGGCATGCGCACGGCGGCGGTCGATGGCGCTCACGTCGAGTACCTGCGCGGCGTGCGCAACCCGATCGCGTTGAAAGTCGGCCCGTCGGTGAACCCCGATCAGTTGCTGCGTCTGATCGACATCCTCAACCCCGACGACGAGCCGGGCCGGCTGACCTTCATCCATCGCATGGGCGCGGCGCAGATCGCCGACAAGCTGCCGGCGTTGCTGAACGCGGTGAAGCGCGACGGCCGTCGCGTGCTGTGGGTCTGCGACCCGATGCATGGCAACACCGAGAGCACCTCCAACGGCTACAAGACGCGTCGCTTCGACAATATCCTCGGCGAAGTGGAGCAGTCGTTTGATCTGCACGCCGCGGCCGGCACGCGCCTGGGCGGCGTGCATCTGGAGCTGACCGGCGAGGACGTGACCGAATGCACCGGCGGCGCGCGTGAGCTGACCGACGTCGATCTGGAGCGTGCATACCGTTCGAGCGTCGACCCGCGCCTGAACTACGAACAGTCGCTCGAGATCGCGATGTCGATCGTGCGCAAGCAGAACCAGTGCGCAGCGACAGCAGCGGCAGCGCGGTGAATTCGTCTTCGTGGAGCCGGGCACGCTCGGCTCCACTCCACGACGCGATCACCGCTTGTCCAGGCTCGGCCGGAATTCGGGCGGCTTGCGCGCGCGTGTCAGTTGTTCGTAGGCGTAGCCCAGGCCGATCAGCCGCGGTTCGCTCCATGCGGTACCGATGAACACCACACCCAGCGGCAATCCGTTGCGGCTGCTGCCCATCGGCACGGTCAGGCTGGGATAACCGGCGACTGCGGCCGCGCCATAGCCTGCACCGGGAAAGCGATCGCCATGGGCCAGGTCGGTCGGCCATGCGGCGCCGGTGGCCGGCGCGATCAGCGCGTCCAACTGCTGCGCTTTGAGCGCGGCGTCGATGCCCTCGGGCCCGGCCAGCCGCCGGGCGCGGTTGCGCGCGGTGGTGTATTCGGGATCGCTGAGTTCGCCCTTGGCCTGGGCCTGCTCGAACAGATCCTGGCCGAACCACGGCATCTCCGTGTCGGCATTGCGCTGGTTGAACGCGATCAGTTCCTGCAGCGAGCGTACCGGCGCCGAATGCGAAGCGAGGTAACGGTTCACGCCGGATTTGAATTCGTAGAGCAGCAGGACGAGTTCATCGGCATCCCACTGGCCATCGGTGGGGATCTCCGCGTCGACCACGGTGGCGCCGGCGTCGCGCATTACCTTGATCGCCGCTTCCATCGCAGCGCCGGCGTCGGGATCGACGGCGAACTTGCTGCGCATTACGCCGATGCGCGCGCCCTTCAGCGCGTCGGCCTGCAACCGGGCGGGGTAGTCGAGCGTCGCATTCCAGGCTGCGCGGGAGGTGGCCGGGTCGCCATCGTCGCG
>DASRYD010000476.1:0-3927 GCA_035653955.1 Pseudoxanthomonas sp. | reverse complement strand
CGGCGATGCGCCGTACAGCATCAGGCCGGGGCGGACCCAGTCGCGGCGCGCATCCGGCCACGCCAGCAGGCCGGCGGAGTTGGCCAGGCTGCGTACGCCGATGTCGAGCCCGGCGCAGGCCGCGTCGAACGTCGCGATCTGCTCGCGGGTATAGGCATCGGCAACGTCGTCCGCGTTGGCGAAATGGGTCATCGCCACCGCATCCCGCACCCACGGCAGGCGCTGCAGCCGTTGCCAGGCATCCGCGAACTTCGACGGCGGCAGGCCTAGCCGATGCATGCCCGAATCCACCTTCAGCCAGATGCGCAGCGGGCGTTTCGGCGCGTAGCGTTCCAGCGCGGCGAGTTGCCATTCCGAAGCGATGGCGCACCACAAGTCGTGGCGTTCGATCAGCGCCAGTTCGTCGGCTTCGAAAAAACCTTCCAGCAGCAGGATAGGGCGGGTGATGCCGGCTTCGCGCAGGACCAGCGCTTCCTCGATGGCGGCCACACCGAAGGCTTCGGCTTCCGGCTCCAGCGCACGCGCGCATTCGATCGCGCCATGGCCGTAGGCATCGGCCTTGACGATGGCCATCGCATGGCCGGCGGTGGCGCGCGCCAGGCGGTAGTTGTGGCGCAATGCGTCGAGATCGATCAGGGCCTGGGCGGGGCGCATGGCAGTCAGCCGAACCGCGAGATATCGAGGCCTTCCGGATCGATCTGCGGGGTGCGTCCCGCGATCGTGTCGGCGATGTAGCGGCCGGAGCCGCAGGCCATGGTCCAGCCCAGGGTGCCGTGGCCGGTGTTGAGGAACAGGTTGCGCAGCCTGGTCCTGCCCACGACCGGCGGGCCGTCCGGCGTAGCGGGGCGCAGTCCGGTCCAGAAGCTCGCGCCGGCCAGGTCGCCGCCGTGCGGATACAGGCTGCGCACGACCTTCTCGAGCGTCTGCCGGCGCTTGTGCCGCAGCGCCAGGTCGAAGCCGGAAACCTCCGCCATGCCGCCGACGCGGATGCGGTGGTCGAAGCGGGTGATGGCGACCTTGTAGGTTTCGTCGAGCACCGTCGACACCGGGGCCATCGCCGCATCGGTGATCGACAGGGTCAGCGAATAGCCTTTCAGCGGATATACCGGCAGGTCGATGCCCAAGGGCTTGAGCAGGTTCGTCGACCAGCTGCCCAGCGCCATCAGAAAGGCGTCGGCGGTTTCGACCTGACCGTCGATGCGCACGCCGTCGAGTCGGTCGCCCGACGCCTGCAGGCCTTCGATGCGATGGCCGAAGCGGAACTGCACGCCTTCGGCCTCGGCCAACGCGGCCAGGCGGCGGGTGAACAGATGGCAGTCGCCGGTCTGGTCGCCGGGCAGGCGCAATGCGCCAGCCAGGGTGTGGACCACGCCGGCCAGCGCCGGTTCGGCGCGGACGATGCCGTCGCGGTCCAGCATTTCGTAGGGCACGCCGTACTGTTCGAGCACCGCGATGTCCTTGCCGGCGGCGTCGAGCTGGGCCTGGGTCCGGAACAACTGGGTGGTGCCCAGCTGGCGCGATTCATAGGCGATGCCGGTCTCGGCGCGCAGTTCGTCCAGGCAATCGCGGCTGTATTCGGCCAGCCGGACCATGCGCGCCTTGTTGACCTGATAGTGCGCGACCGTGCAGTTGCGCCACAACTGCCACAGCCAGCGGTACTGGGCCAAGTCGGCGGTCGGCCGGATCGCCAGCGGCGCGTCCTTCGACAACAGCCACTTGATCGCCTTCAGCGGCACGCCGGGAGCCGGCCACGGCGAGGCGTAGCCCGGCGAGACCTGGCCGGCATTGCCGAAACTGGTGGCCATGGCCACCGACGGTTCGCGATCCACCACGGTGACGTCGAAGCCTGCACGGCGCAGGTACCAGGCGCTGGTCACGCCGATCACGCCGGCGCCAAGAATCAGGATTCGCATGCAATCAGCCGAAACTAAGGAGGGCGAAGACGCCCTTCAGAAAGGTATGTGAATTGTCTTACAGGCCGACGCCTTTAGATAGATGCGAACTGCCGGCATGGACATCCAACACACCGAATTGCTGCCTTATTGCGGCCTCCAACAGCATCAACGCTCGAGGGCGCCGACGATTCGTCCTTCGCGATCCACCACCAGCCGCACCCGTTTTCGCCCGTGGTAGAACGTAGTCCGATACAGGCCTGCGTCCGCGCCGGTGCCGCGTTCGCACAATTGAGCGATCCTGTGAGCGTCGAGGAGTCGTTTGAATTCGTCCGTGGCCAATTCCAACGCGCTGGCGACTCGTGCGCCATCGATCTCGATTTGGAGTTTCGGATTGAGGCCGACAGGGATGGGCTTGGCCATGTCTTCGAATCCGGGTGGCGCCTGGTTGGAGTCTGATTTCATTGGTCTGCCGGGGCATTGACCCATGTCAGGCAGGGCTGCTCTCTACATCTTTTATTTCGCATAATGTATATTATGTAAATATCAGGATCTAGCCCAAGCGCCCTACGATCCGGGCGCGGCGGTCGATCCGCGCAGCATCAAGCTGAAATCCAGCGTCTGCCGGTGCGGTACGTCCACGTTCTCGATGATGGCCAGCAGCAGGTTGACTGCGCGGACGCCTATCTCCCGCATCGGCTGGCTGATGGTCGTCAGCGGCGGCGTGAGATACCGGGACGATGCCAGATCGTCGAAACCGACGATCGAAAAGTCTTCCGGTACACGAATACCCAGATCCCTGCACGCGGCGAGAACGCCCAGTGCCATCTGGTCGCTGAAACAGAAGGCTGCGGTCGGCGCAGGCGCACGGCCCAACAAGTCTTTCGCGGCTGCGTAGCCGGACTCAACCGAAAAATCGCCCGGAACGATGGTCAGCAGACGCAGGCGGCCATGTGCCCTGCCCGCGGCCGTGGCCCCTTCCAGCCGTTGTTGATGCAGGGGATTGTCGGGCGGACCGCCTACCACGGCGATCCGCTCGTGCCCCAGTCCGTAAAGATGCTCCATCGCAGCGCGCGAGGCGGCGGCGTTGTCGATATGGACGCTGGGAATGCCCAGCGCCGGGTCGAACTCGCATCCGTTGACCACCGGCGCGGTGGCGCCCAGTTGCTTGACGATTTCGCGCGCCGTCGGCGGAAGCCGGTGTCCCAGGACGATCAGACCGTCCGCTTCGTTGCGGCGGAGCATCTGCGCGTAGCGTTCCTCGCGATCCGGCTGGTGCTGGGTATCGCCCAGCAGCACGGCATAGTCGGCGGCCTGTGCTGCTTCTTCCGCTCCCTGGAGGATCTTGGCGAAGAACGGATTGGCGATGTCCGGCACCGTGACCAGGATCTTGCCGCTCCGTTGGGTTTTCAGCGTCCTGGCGACCGTGTTGGGCACATAGCCCAGCGCTGCGGCGGCCTGCTCGATGCGCATGCGTGTGGCCGGCAGGACTTTCTCCGGGCGGGACAGCGCGCGCGACACCGTACCTGCCGAGACGCCGACGCGTCTTGCGATGTCGTAGATGGTCGCCATGCGTCAGTCCTTGGTCCCCCGATGCGGTGCACAACGGGAGTTCCGCCGGGCCCATGCTAGGATAATGCAATCGATTGCATCGAGGCGGATTGCCGTGAAAACGCTCAAGGGCCCAGCGCTGTTCCTCGCGCAGTTCATCGGTGAGAAGCCTCCGTTCGATCGACTGGACACGCTGGCCGAGTGGGCCGCCGGGCTTGGCTATTCTGGCCTACAAATACCGACCAGCGCGCCCCACATCTTCGATCTCGCCCGGGCCGCGCAAAGCCAGGCCTACTGCGACGACATCGCCGGCATGCTGGCCCGTCACGGCATCCGGATCACCGAGCTGTCCACGCATCTGCAAGGACAACTGGTCGCCGTCCACCCCGCCTACGACAACCTGTTCGACGGTTTCGCCCCGCCGGAAAAGCGCGGCGATCCGGCGGCCCGGCAGGCCTGGGCCGTCGAGCAGCTGACGCTGGCG
>DASRYD010000475.1:0-1530 GCA_035653955.1 Pseudoxanthomonas sp. | reverse complement strand
GCCGGTGCCGACGCCGCAGGCCAACGAGGCGATGTTCGCCGCGCCGCGCCCCGCGGCGGGCAAGGTTTCGCCGGGCAAGGTCGATCTGGGCCAGGGCCGTTTCCTGGTGTTCGCGGTCAAGCAGGTCAAGGACCGCGACATGACGCAGGTGACCCCGGCCGAGCGCCAGCAGGTCGGCCAGCAACTGGGCCAGCTCGATGGCGTCGGCGCCGCAGAGGCCTACACCCAGGCGATGCGCAAGCGCTTCACCATCAAGGTGGCGGAAGACAAACTCTGATTCCGCGTTTCACCGCGGGAAACAAAAAGCCCGGCAACCGCCGGGCTTTTTGTTTTGCTGGTCATGCGCGCGAAAGCGGGCGGCGAATTCCTTGAGACGCACCCGGCTCCGTGTCTCAGGCCACTATTCGCTGTCGATCCCCGTCATGCCGAGGATGTTGTAGCCCGCATCGACGTAGGTCACTTCACCGGTAATGCCCGCGGCCAGGTCGGAGCACAGGAACGCCGCCGTGTTGCCCACGTCCTCGATGGTCACCGTGCGGTGCAGCGGAGCGTACTGCTCGACGTGGCCGAGGATCTTGCGGAAACCGGCGATGCCGGAAGCGGCCAGGGTCTTGATCGGACCGGCCGAAACCGCGTTGACGCGGATGCCGTCGCGGCCCAGGTCCAGCGCCAGGTAGCGCGTGGTCGCCTCTAGGCTGGCCTTGGCCACGCCCATCACGTTGTAGTTCTGCAGCGCGCGTTCCGCGCCCAGGTAGCTGAGGGTCAGCAGCGCGCCGTTGCGGCCCTGCATGAACGGACGCGCGGCCTTGGCCAGCGCGGCGAACGAATACGCGGAGATGTCGTGCGACAAGGCGAAGTTTTCGCGGGTCAGGCCGTCGAGGAAGTTGCCGGCGATGGCTTCGCGGGGGGCGAAGGCGATGGCATGGACCAGGATGTCGAAACCGTCGCCCCAGTGCTTGCCGACCTCCTCGAAACAGGCGGCGATCTGCTCGTCGCTGGCGACATCGAGCGGCGCGACGAACTTGCCGCCGTATTCCTCCGCCGCCTTCTCGACGCGGGACTTGAGCTTGTCGTTCTGGTAGGTGAAGGCCAGTTCCGCGCCTTCGCGATGCATGGCTTCGGCGATGCCAGAGGCGATGGAACGCTCGCTGGCGATGCCGGTGATGAGTGCGCGCTTGCCCTGCAGAAAGCCCATGGTGTGTTCCCGGTTCGAGTAATCGCTCCATTTTGCCATGGCTCGGCACGACCCGTTCGCGATGCGTCGCCGCGCACGCCACGCGCGCGGATACGGCCCCGTACGCGACGGCTACGGGTATCGAAGGGGACTCACGGCGTGGCTTGGCCGTCCACCTGCAGCACCATGCCCGGCCGCAGCACGCTGTTCGCTTCGAGGTGGTTGCGCGTCTGCAGTTGTCGCGCGGTCAGGCCGTAGCGACGGGCGATGGTCCAGGTGGACTCGCCGCGCTTGACCACATGCGAACGCATACCGGCTTCGTCGGCGGGTGACGGCGCGGCGTCGGTGGACGGCGA
>DASRYD010000474.1:0-3339 GCA_035653955.1 Pseudoxanthomonas sp. | reverse complement strand
TTGGACGGCGCGCCGATGGCGCGGAAGTTGGCCGGGGCGTGCGGGTCGGTCTTCAGGCGCACGGCCAGGTTTTCCGGGGTGAAGTTGCGACGCCACACCGTGGCCCAGTTCAGGAAGAAGCGCTGGTCGCGGGTCAGGCCGTCGGTCTTCGGGTCTTGCTTGCCGGCGGAGGCGGCGTTCATGGCGTCGTAGGCCGTGGCCAGGCCGCCGAGGTCGGCGATGTTCTCGCCCAGGGTCAGCGCGCCGCTGACCTGGCCGCCCGCGGCGGTCTTGTAGCCGTCGAACTGCTTGACCAGCTGGCCGGTACGGCCCTTGAACGCGTCGAAGTCCTTCTGCGTCCACCAACCCGGATCGGTGATGAAATTGCCGTCCGCGCCGAAGCGGCTGCCCTGGTCGTCGTAGCCGTGGGTCATCTCATGGCCGATCACCGCGCCGATGCCGCCATAGTTGGTGGCGTCGTCGGCGTTGGGATCGAAGAACGGCGGCTGCAGGATGGCGGCCGGGAACACGATCTCGTTCTGCAGCGGGTTGTAATAGGCGTTGACCGTTTGCGGACTCATGCCCCACTCGGTCTTGTCGACCGGCTTGCCGATCTTCGACAGGTTCCACTTGTAGTTGAACTCGCTGGCCGCGTGCACGTTGGCGTAGTAGCTGTCGCGGCTGGTGCTCAGGCCGGCCCAGTCGCGCCACTTGTCGGGGTAGCCGATCTTGGTGGTGAATGCGGCCTGCTTGGCCAGCGCCTTCTGCTTGGTTTCGTCGCCCATCCAGGCCAGCTTCTCGATGCGGCCCTTCAACGCGGTGTTCAGGTTGGCGACCAGCGCCTGCATCTTGGTCTTCGAGTCGGCCGAGAAGGCGACTTTCACGTACAGCTGGCCCAGCGCTTCGCCGGCCTGGCCGTTGATCGTGCCGAGCACGCGCTTCCAGCGCGGCTTGATTTCCTTCTGTCCGTTGAGGGTCTTGCCGTAGAAGGCGAAGTTTTCCTGCACGAACGGTTCGCTGAGGAACGGCGAGGCGCCGTCGACGGTGTGGAAGCGCAGGTAGGCGCGCCACACGGCCGGATCGGTGTCGCCCAGCATCTTGTCGACTTCCTGGTGGAACTCGGGCATGGCCAGCGAGAACTTCTCCTGCGGCGCGATGCCTTGCGACTTGAAGAACTCGGTCCACGAGAAGTTCGGGGTCAGCTTGTCCGCATCGGCCAGCGTCACCGGGTTGTAGTACAGCGAGGTATCGCGCGACAGCTCGGTGCTGGTCTTGGACACCTTGGCCAGGCGGGTTTCGAAGGCGACCACGTCGGCGGCCTGCTTGGCCGCGTCGGCAGCGGCGACGCCGGACAGCTCCAGCACCTTGGCCACGTGGGCCTGGTAGGCGGCCAGCTTGTCCTTGTTTTCGGCCTTGGTGTAGTACTCGGGGTCCGGCAGGCCCAGGCCGCCCTGGCTGGCGTAGGCCATGTTCATGGTCGAGTTCTTGAAGTCGGCCTCGGCGCCGAAACCGAACAGGACGTTGTCGCCCTTGGCTGCGCTGCTGCGCAGGTAGCCGACGATGCCGGCGCTGTCCTTCAGTCCGTCGATCGCGGCCAGGTCGGCCTGGATCGGCTTGATGCCTTCGCCGTTGACCTTGGCTTCGTCCATGCCGGTGGCCCACAAGTCGCCGACGATCTTTTCCACGCCGGTCGCGTTCTTGTCGGCGGCGGCCTGCTCGGCCAATTGCTTCTGCACGGCGTTGGAACGCTCGTCGAGCATCTCGAACGCGCCCCAGCTGGCGCGGTCGCCCGGAATCGCGTTCGCCGCCAGCCACTTGCCATTGGCATAGCCGTTGAAGTCGGTGCAGGCGTTCTTGCTGGCATCCAGGTCGCTTGCCTGGAAGCGGTTGACGCCGGGCAGGGCGGATTCGTCCAGCTTCAGTCCGGCCGGGGCGTTGGCCGCGGTGGCGCCGGTCTCGGCCTTGTCGCCCTTCTGGCAGGCGGACAGCGCGGCGACGACGGCGAGGGAAAGCAGCAGGACTTGCGGCTTGCGGACGATGGCATTGCGAAGGGTCACGGGCTAACTCCGCCCCGTTGGGGCATGACGGAATGGGAACGCCCCGGACAGGGGCGGTCGCGCGACTGTACCCGCTGGCGGGAATGCCAGCGGGTGCCGGAGGTCATGCCGCTCGGGGCGGGTTCAGGGTGCCGGGGCGAAGCGCGGGTCGGACAGCTTCATCTCGGTCAGCGGGCCGTAGGCCCTCATCGCGTCGCGGATCTTCGCCGCGTCGCCGATGGCCACGATCGCCAGGTCTCCGCTGTCCGGGAACACCGCACGGGCGGCGGCGACCTGGTCCGGCCCGGCTGCGGCGACCTTGCCGAGGTAGCCGTCGACCATTTCGCGGCTGTCGCCGTAGAGAGCCAGTTCCGAAAGCTGGCCGGCCAGTTGCGGCGCGGTTTCCAGCGATGGCGCGAACTGCCCGGCGATGTATTGCTTGGCCGAGGTCAGCGTGGCGGCATCGAGGCCATCCCGGTGCAGGCGGTCGAGCGTGGCGACGGCCAGGTCGATGGCCTGCTTGGTCGACTCGGTCTTGGTGAAGCTGGTGATCGACACTGCGCCCGGTTCGCGCGGGCGGTCGATGCTCGAACGCGCGCCATAGCTGAGCCCAGACTTGATCCGCAGTTCGGTGTTGATCATCGAGGTGAAACGACCGCCGAACGCGGTCTGCACGAGGTCCTGCGCGGCTTCCGCCGGATCGCCGTGCCGGCTGCCGACGTTGGACAGCGCGAAGTAGGTTTGCGTCGCGCCGGGCTTGTCGACCAGCAGCACGCGACGACCGCTTTCGCGAGGCTTCGCAGCGACCTGCGGCAGCGCGCCACCGGCCTTCGCCCAGCCGCCGAACACCTGCTTCACCTGCGCGGTCACCGCGGCCGGATCGAAGTCGCCGGCGATGGCGACGATCAGGCGGTCGCCGCCCATCTGCCGCTTGCGGAAATCCTGCAGGTCGGCCAGCGAAATCTTCGCCAGGCTGGTTTCGTCGCCGTCTTCCGCGCGGCCGTAGGGATGGCCGCGGAACAGCCACGCCGCGGCGTAGGTGCCCAGCAATTGGCGCGGATCGGAATCCTTGGCGCTGGCGATGCCGTCGATGGCGCGCTTGCGCAGTTTGTCGAATTCGGCCGGGTCGAGCTTCGGCCGCAGCAGCGCATCGCCGAGCAGCGACAGCATCAGGCCAGCGTCCTTGGACAGGAACTGCGCGCTGGCTTCGATGGCTTCCTGCGAACTGCCGAAAGAAAGCGTGCCGCCGGCGCCGTCGATGGCCTCGGCGAACTGCAGCGCGTTGCGCTCGCCCGCGCCCTTGGACAGCAGTTCGGCGAACAGC
>DASRYD010000473.1:0-3818 GCA_035653955.1 Pseudoxanthomonas sp. | reverse complement strand
CTCTGCAGGTCACCGGCTCGCGCATTCCGCGCGCGCAACTCGAAGGCCCCGCGCCGATCACCCTGATCACCGCCGAGCAGATCCAGTCCGCCGGCCTCACCTCGGTTCCCGACCTGCTGCGCTCGCTGAGCCAGAACAGCGGCAGCGTCTACGGCCAACAGAACACCACCAACGCGCAATCCACGCCGGGCGCCCAGGCGGTCGACCTGCGCGGCCTGGGCCCCAACCATACCCTGGTGCTGATCAACGGCCGCCGCATCGCCGACTTCCCGCTGCCGCTGAACAGCCGCAGCAACTTCACCGACATCGGCAACATCCCGCTGGGGATGATCGATCGCGTCGAAGTGCTGACCGGCAGCGCATCGGCCGTGTACGGCTCGGACGCGATGGCCGGCGTGATCAACTTCATCCTGAAGAAATCCACCGACGGCACCATCATCGATTACCGCTACGGCGATACCGAGCGCGGCGGCGGCGAATCCCATCGCCTGTCGCTGACCACCGGTTTCGAACGCGACGCCTTCAGCGGCATCGTCGGCCTGGAACTGCTGGACAAGCGCCCGCTGTGGGGCACCGACCGCAGCGTGCAGGATTCGACCCTCGACGCGCCCACTTCGCGTCGCCGCCTGCCCCGCATGATCGCCCAGCTCTACGATTGGGACGACGACGTCAACATCGCGCCGGCCGACGGTTGCGCGGCGTTGTCGGGCTTGAACGAGGGCACCACGGTGCTGGCCGAAGACCGCTTCGGCGAACCCTACTGCGGCAGCGAACGCGCCATCGCGTATCGCACGATCCAGAACGAGCGCAAGGGCGCCAACCTGTACGGCTCGTTCGAATACCGCTTCTCCGAGAACCTGTCGTGGTTCGCCGACCTGCAGTACGGGCGGCAGACCGTCAAGCTGCTGACCGGCACCAACGGCAACGACGTGACCAGCGACCACATGGCCTGGGAATTCCACGACCCGAACTCGACCGACAACGCCGACAAGATCTTCTACAACGCCAACACGGGCCATTACGAAATCTGGTCGCGCCAGTTCTCGCCCGAGGAAGTCGGCGGCCTGGAAAACCGCATGAACAGCACGGTGCAGAAGACGCTGGCGGTGACGACCGGCTTCAACGGCACGTTCGGCGCGAACTGGAACTGGGAAGCGGCCTACAACCATTCCGAGTACAAGGCCGACGTGAAGATGCCGCGCATCAAGGCCGACGTCGCCAACCGCTTCTTCCTCGGCGAGCAGCAGGGCTACGACGAAGACGGCTATGCGATCTTCGCCCCGGACCCGACCCGTCTGTTCACTCCGCTGACGCCCGCCGAGTTCGCGACCTTCGGGGTGATGTCGGTCTGGCACCCCGTGGCCAAGAACGACAACGTCAGCTTCACCGCCAACACCCCGGCGCTGTTCTCGATGCCGGCCGGCGACGTCGGCTTCGCCGGCGCGCTCGAATACGGCGGCCAGTCCTATCGCATCAACCCCGATCCGCTCGCCCTGACCGCCGACGCCTACTACGGCCCGCGCTACGGCGACGGCCACGGCAGCCGCGACCACTGGAGCGCGGCGGGCGAACTGCGCATACCCCTGCTGGCCTCGCTGCAGGCCAGCCTGGCCGGCCGCTACGACCGCTACAGCTACGGCAACCAGAATCCGGGCAAGTTCACCTACAGCGCCGGCCTGGAATGGCGTCCGCTCGACACGCTGCTGGTGCGCGGCTCCTACGGCACCGGCTTCCGCGCGCCCGACATGCACTACCTGTTCGCCGGCGCGGACTACTACCGCACGCTTTCGACCGACTATTACAACTGCCGCACCGACGCGCCGGACATGAGCGACGGCGACTGCTACGACGACGGCAGCTGGGACGCGAACACGATGGACGTCTACGCCGGCAACATGAAGCTGGGCGTGGAAACCAGCAAGTCGTTCACCGCGGGCTTCGTCTGGTCGCCGACCGCCAACTTCGACCTGGCGGTGGACTACTACCGGATCCGCATCTCCAACCAGGTCCAGGCGCAAAGCCGCGAGCAGCTGCGCATCGACGAAGCCAATTGCCGGCTGGGCGTCACCAACGACGGCACGCCGGTCGACATCAATTCGCCGACCTGCGTGGACGCGCTGGCCCGGGTCATCCGCGAGGATCCCAGCGATCCCTTCAGCACCATCACCAGCGTCCACTTCGCCCCGATCAACATCGCCAACGAAGAAACATCGGGCATCGACGTGACCGCCAACTACCGCCTGCGCACCGCCGGCGCCGGCGACTTCAACTTCAACGCGAACTACAACTGGGCGCACAAGCACACCCGCCAGCAATACCCCGGCGACCCCGAAGAGGACATGCTGGACGTCAGCTTCGCCGCCACCACGCTGCCGCGGGCCAAGGGCAACATCGGCGTGAGCTGGGACCGGAACGCCTGGGGCGCCAGCCTGTTCGGCACCTACGTCGGCCGTGTCGCCAACTACGACAACGACGCCTGGACCCAGGCCACCTGGCGCTTCAACGCCGGCGCGCGCTACGACGTCAACGACCATCTGCGCCTATCGCTGTCGGTCAACAACCTGTTCGACAAGATGCCGCCGAAGGATCCGACCTGGGCGAACTATCCGTACTACGACACTTCCTGGTTCGACAGCATGGGCCGCAGCTACTACCTGCAGGTCACCTGGAAGCTCGGCGGCAAGCCGCTGTAAGCCCGGCGCGCAGGGCAACAAAAAAGCCCCGGCATGCCGGGGCTTTTCGTTTCATGGGCCGGGCGCCGGTGCGCCGACGAAGTCCCGGTAGCCGAGATAGTGGTGGAACACGAAACCGGCGAAGGCCGATTGCCCGCGATACGCCTCTTCCACCTTGGCCGCCTCGCGTTCGAAATCCGCCGGTCGCATGCCGTGGAAACTGAGCTTGGCCGGCTCGCCGGGATTGAACTCCAGTCCGATCACCACCCGCTTGCCGGTCTTGCCGGCGTAGGCCATCTCGTCTTCGGCGTGCGCGAGGATGCCGTCACCGCCATCGGCGCGGTTGCGGTAGTCCATCAGCGCCACGTAGTCGGTAAGGTCGATGACGTGCTCGGCGACCGGCTTGCGCGCACCGCGCCATTCCAGCTCGATGCCATCCCACCAGAACGGCATCGCCGGTCCGATGGACAGGGCCTGCCCCGACGCGCGCTTGGCCTCCATCAGCATCGCGCTCATGTCCAGGAAGCCGCGCAGCAAGCGCAGGCGCGTGGCGTCGTCCCATTCGTCCAGCAGATGCGGCTCGATGTCGTAGTTGACGCCGTCGAAGCGCTCTTCGGGCGCGGCGGCGGCGTTGTAGTCCAGCACCCGCTGCAGCATCGCCTCCGCCTCGGCGCGATGCCGCGGCAGCACGTAGCGCTCGGTGTGCAGGTACCAGGAGCCGAGCAGCGCGTAGACCTGGATGCCGCGCGCATGCGCGGCACGGATGAATTCGCGATACAACCGGGGCTTCTGTTCGACCAGGTTTCGCCCTTCGAACGCATCGGCGTACAGATAGACGATGTTGATCCGTTCGCGTTGCAGGAAGGCCAGCGCCTCGGCGGTCGCCTGCGGCGATTCCAGCATCGCGTAGGACGGCCCTTCCCACGTCCATACCGCGCGCGACGCCGGCGGTCGCGATTGCGCGCACGCGCTTCCGGCGAACAATGCCAGCGCCAGCAGCGTCGCTTGGGCGATGCGTCCGGAACGGCTCATGGGGTCCGCGCAGCCACGTCCAGCGGGATGCGATAACGGCCGCGCCCCACCGGTTTGCCGCTGTCCGGATCCGAAGGCAGCACCGACACCGTGTAGCGCCCCGGCGCCAGCGCC
>DASRYD010000472.1:0-9162 GCA_035653955.1 Pseudoxanthomonas sp. | reverse complement strand
CCGACGCGGGCCAGCGCTTCGCGCGCGCGCCGGCGGTGCTCGGCGGTGATTTCCACGTCCGGGTGCAGCGCCAGCGTGGCGAAACAGCCGGTCAGCACCGCGTCTTCCACGCCGAGCCGGTACATCTCCTGCAGGTCGCGGGTCAGGTCGTTGGTCACCACGCCGAGGCGGTTGCGCAGTTCCTGCACGTTCCAGCGCGACTGGCCGAACACCTTGACCGGCGCTTCGCCTTCGCGCGCCAGCGGATACAACTCGCGATCGATCAGCTTGATGAAGGTCGATTTGCCGCAACCATTGGCGCCGAGGATCGCGGTGTGCTGGCCCAAGGCGATGCGCAACGACAGGGCGTGCAGCACCGTCGCGGCGCCGCGCACGACGCTGGCGCGGTCCAGTTCGATCAGGGGTTCGACGGGGGGTGGGGATGGCATTGAGGGGAGGCTGCACGACGCGGGCCGACAGCATAGACTCCGCCCAAAGGGGAAGGGAGCATGACCATGCGACGGACAGTGCGGCAGGTGGGATGGTGGGCGACGCTGGCGTTGACGGCGATGGTCGCCGTCGCCGCCAATGCGAAGGACCTCGCGGTCGGCGATGCCGCGCCGGCATTGCTGGGCAAGGACCGCGGTGGCGATGTGGTCGATCTGGCGCAACATCGCGGCAAGGTGGTGATCGTCACGTTCTGGGCGTCGTGGTGCGGCCCGTGCCGGCGCGAACTGCCGGTATTGAACGAACTGCAGGCCAGGGCCGGCGACCAGTGGCTGCGGATCATCGCGGTCAACGTGGAGGACAGCCAGGACGACTACCGGGCGATGATGCGGCAGATGCGCGACTTCAAGCTGCTGCTGGCCCGCGACCGCAACGGCGACATCGCCGAAAGCTATGGCGTGAAGGCCTATCCGAACCTGTGGATGATCGACCCGCGCGGCAACGTGCGCAGCCACCATGTCGGCTACGGCGACGATTCGTTCGCGAACATCGCCGATGAGATCAGGCAGTTGCTGAACGAGGAAATGCAGCGCCAGCAGGCCGTGGCGCCCGCTGGCTGAACGACCATACGCCTGCGCCGGGTGAAACTTGCGCCGGTAGGCCCCATCATTGGGGTCTCGGCGCCACCATCGCGGTGCCCTTACGCCCCGGAGCCCTCGCATGTCCCAGTCACTCGCCGACTTCCTCACCGGAGGCCTGCTGCAATTCGGCTGGTGGGGGCTATTGGTCGCGCTGCTGGTGTTCACCCAGCTGACCATCTTCTCGGTGACCCTGTACCTGCACCGCAGCCAGGCGCACCGCGGCGTCGACTTCCATCCGGTGCTGAACCACTTCTTCCGCTTCTGGACGTGGCTGACCACGTCGATGATCACCAAGGAATGGGTGGCGATCCACCGCAAGCACCACGCCAAGGTCGAGACCGACGAAGACCCGCACAGCCCGCAGACCAAGGGCATCGGCAAGGTGTTCTGGCAGGGCGTCGAGCTGTACCGCGAGGCGCGCTGGCAACGCGAGGACATCGAGCAGTACGGCAAGGGCGCGCCGGACGACTGGATCGAGCGCCGCCTGTACACCCCGTTCGCGACCTTCGGGCCGACCTTGCTGCTGTTCGTGCACTTCGCCCTGTTCGGCCTGCCCGGCGTGGCGCTGTGGGCCATCCAGATGGCGTGGATCCCGTTCTGGGCCGCCGGCGTGGTCAACGGCCTCGGCCACTGGTGGGGCTACCGCAATTTCGAATCGGCCGACACCTCGACCAACCTGACCCCGTGGGGATTCTGGATCGGCGGCGAAGAGCTGCACAACAACCACCATGCCTTCCCCAGCTCGTCGCGCTTCTCCATGCGCAAGTGGGAATTCGACATCGGCTGGGCCGCGATCAAGCTGCTGGAATCGCTGAAGCTGGCCAAGGTGCTGCGCGTGGCGCCGAAGCTGGACATCCGCCCGAACATCGCCGTGCCCGATGCCGACACGCTGAAGGCGTTGCTGTCGCACCGCTTCCAGGCGATGACCGACTACCAGCGCAACGTGTTCGTGCCGGCGCTGAAGGAAGAAGCCGCGCACGCCGGCGCCAAGCTGCGCAACCTGCTGCCGCGGCGCATGCGCAAGGGTCTGGTCGACGATGGTCGCTGGCTGAAACCCGATGCGCGCGAGCAGTTGCAGAACTGGGTATCGCAGCGCCCGCGCATCCAGTTGCTGGTCGAGCACCGCAAGCGCCTGGTCGCGCTGCTGGAGGCGCGCAGCCACGACGCCGCCGAACGCCTGCGCCAGCTGCAAGCCTGGTGCATCGAGGCCGAGCGCAGCGGCGTGCGCGCGCTGCAGGAATATTCGGCGCGGCTGAAGGGTTACGCGCTGACGCATTGAGCGTCGGCCGCTTGTCGCCTCAACGATAAAAGCCAGAAGCAGCCAGGAACGCCTTGGCTGCTTCTGCATCGGTGTAGTCCAGTTCGATGATCTCGCGGATCGCCTCGCGTTTGTCCGCGGCGCGGTCGTAATACGCCTTGCAGATCGCGTAACCGACGAAATAGCCCAGATCGCCGACACCGAATTCGCTGCCGCCAGCGTTGTTGTATAGCCAGCCGTCGTAACCGGCCTGGTTCATGTCGCGGGCGAAAGCCGCCTTGACCTGATCCAGATGAGCGGGACCATAGTTCATGTACGGCAATGGCGGAACCTTGCCGGTGACTCGCTCGGCGATGAAGTCGGCCGCGCCTTCGTACAGCGATTGGGCCAACAGGGTCGGTCCGGGGCCTTTTTCCTGGGTATGCACGTATTCGTGCACGTTCAGCAGCACCAGCTGATCGGCCGGGCGGGTGCCGAAATAGTTGTTCAGCCAGTGACGGGTGCGTTCGGGCAGTTCGGAAACATCCACGTCCGGGTCGCCCAGCGCCAACTCTGTGCCGATCAGTACCTTGTCGCCCTGGGTGGTCCCGCCGGAAGTCATGCAGCCGACCACGAAGTAGATCCCTGCCGGGCGTATCGCCGGGTAGAGCGCCTCGAATTTCTCCAGTTCCGGCGTCAGCGCCAGCATCCGTGTCGCGACCGACAGTGAACGCGAATGCATGCTGTCCCAGAAGCGCGGATAGCGTTGCAGCAGGTCGGCGTATTTCTCCGATGTGCAGCCCTTGACCTCCAGAAAGGCCTTCAGGCCTGGGCTGCCCGGTACGATGTATAGCGAGTCCAGCAGATGCGCGCGCTGCGCAGGATTGGCGACATAGCGGATACGGTTGTAAGCGATCCAGAAACGACCGATGTCGTCGCTGACGATGGTGGGGCTGGAAGCGGTTTGCGCCGGTGCCGGCCCGGCCACCAGGCCGGATAGCACAAGGACGGCGAGGGCGGTTTGGCGAAGGCTCGGGAAGGAAGGGCTGAACATGCAGGCTCCTGGCGGGTCGGCAATGGACGCAGACTGGGTCGAACTCCTCCCGAAGGGATGCACAACTGGACGTTTGGGTTTAAATGGTCGCCGCCCGTCTTCGTGCGGCAACGATGTGCCTGGCCCTACAATCCCGCCATGCGCATCGCTGTTCCCCTGGTTCTGTGGGTCTTCCTGGCCTCGCCTGCATCGGCGCAGGTGCGCAGCACCGCCGACTATCTGTCGCGGATGGATGCCGATGCCGACGGCCGCGTGTCGCTGGCCGAATACCAGGACTGGATGAGCTACGCCTTCGACGGCATGGACAAGAACGCCGACGGCGTGCTTTCCCCCGCCGAACAGCCCGGCGGCAAGGGCGCGGTGCTGACCCGCGCCGAGCACCGCTCGCGGCTGGCCGAGCGGTTCCACAAGCAGGACGCGAACGCCGACGGCTATCTCAGCGCGAAGGAACTGGCCGCGCCACCGCAGTAGAAGCTGCGTCGGCGTTTATCGCGGGGAGCAGGGCGTCCGTTCCGGCCGGCCGTATCGTCAGGCCTCGTCCCGCGGCAGCAAGTCCGGGTTCCACACCACTTCCCAGAGGTGCCCGTCCGGGTCCTGGAAGTACCCCGCATAACCGCCCCAGAAGGTTTGGTGCGCCGGCTTGGCGATCGACGCTCCGGCCGCTTCCGCCTGCTTCATCACCGCATCGACTTCGGACCTGGAGGCGACATTGTGGCCGAGGGTCAGGTCGGTGGCGCTCGGGCGGTCCACCGGCAAACCGGAATCGTGGGAAATGCTCGTGCGGGGCCAGATCGCCAGCTTCAGCCCGGATTGCAGGTCGAAGAACGCGACGGCGCCATGTTCGAACTCCCTGCCGACGATGCCCGTCGTGGCCAGGCCGAGGTCATCGCGGTAGAACGAAAGCGCGCGCTCCAGGTCGTCTACGCCGAGGGTGATGACGGTGATGCGGGCTTTCACGGGCGTCTCCTTGAGTCGTCAGGCACCATCCGCCAGCCCGCCGCGGGCGGGCGTGAGGTGCGTCAGCATGCAACGCCAGGCCCCATCCACTTTCCGGTAGATGTCGGTGATGTACTCGTCGGCGGCCATCGGCTGCCCGTTGAAGGTGCCGGTGTTCTGGCCGCGGCCGGTGACCCAGGCGATGTCCCCGATCACGCACGCATGGGTCGCCACCTTGGTCATGGTGGCGTGGCTCAGGCGACCGGAGCCGATGACGTCGAGGATGCGCGAACGGGGAACGGGTCCGGCCTCCGGCGTGACCAGTATCCAGTCGTCGGTGACGCAGCGCGAAATCCGCTCCACGTCATTGGAGATCATCGCTTGGTTGAAGGCGTCCTCGAGTTCGATCAGGAATTCGGGGATTCCGGCTTGCGTCGTCGTACCCATGTTTGGTTCTCCCGGCTGCGTCGGGGCGTCGTGCGGACGATCTACTGCCGCAGGATCTTGTCCATGGCCTTGCCCTTGGCGAGTTCGTCTACGAGCTTGTCGAGCTGGCGAATTTTCCGCATCAGCGGATGTTCGACCTCCTCGACCCGCACGCCGCACACCACGCCCTTGATCAGCGAGGCGTTCGCATTGAATGCGGGTGCTTCGGCGAAGAAGGTCTCAAGGTCGTTGTCCGACCCGATCTGCTGTTGCAGTCCCTTGTCGTCGTAGCCGGTCAACCAGCGGATGACCTGGTCGAGTTCTTCCTTGGTGCGGCCCTTGGTTTCCGTCTTCCTGACGTACAGCGGATACAGGCTCGCGAACTTGATGGCGAAGACTTTCTCCAGGCGCATGGCATCACCTCGAATGGATTCGGACCCGTCGTGCTCGCTCACCATTTTGCGCTCGGGGACGTGGCCATGAGCTCGTGCAGGCCGAAGACTTCGTTGCCGTCGACGCCGGGATCGCCGATGGCATAGAGCGTGCCGAAGACGGCCTCGTACGTGGTGCTGCGGATGATCAGGCACAGGTCCTCGGCGGAGACGCCGGCCGCCAGGGCGCGTTCGATCGCCGGCCCCACTTCCGCGAACGAATCGTCGGGGCGTCGTTTGCAGTTGGCGATGATGTTGTCGAGCCTGGAAGGCTGATCGAGTGGGTTGATCATCTCCGTCCACAGGTATTCCACGAACTCTTCTCTCGTTGGCATGCGAGCTCCCGATTTGGCGCCTGAATTTAGCCAGGCCGCGAAGCGGCTCAGGCCCGAACGAATGGTCACGGGGCACCCCACAGCACCAGGCCGCCGGACAGGAAGAGCACGGCCCACGACAGGTGCCGGCCGCGGGTGATCGCCAGCGGGAGAACGCCCGAGAGGATCAGCGTATAGCCCAGGACGGTCAGGATGGACGCCTGGCTCGTGCTGCCGGATGCGGCCGTCCAAAGGAGCGCTGCAATGCCCCACCAGGCGACAGTGGTGATGTGCCACGCGAAGCGAAGCGTGCGAACGGTGAATTCGATGCCGCCGAACAGCTTGGGCAGGTTGTCGCGGCGGAACAGGCGGACGAGGATGAAGCGCTCCCCCAGCACCGAATGCGCCAGGCCGAGGGCGAAGGTCAATATTGCCGCAATATGGAGAGTCGCCATGATCGCCCGACGCCTGATCAAGCCGGGCCGCGAAGCGGCTTCGATCGATGGGTCGCGGTCACGGCACGTGGCTCATGCTCGGGCGATAGCGAAAGACCTCGCTGGTCATGGATTCGACGACGCCCCGCTCGAATTTCACGTCCTTGATTGTAGCCGCGTCGGAGAAATGGTCTCCCGCACGGAACAGCAGGTAGCGCGATCCGTTTCCGCCTGCCCTGAGCCGGTAGACGGTGAAGTCCGATTCTTCCAGGTCGGCGATCGAATGCTCGAACCTGGCTTCTTCGCCAGCGGCCACCTGGTAGGAATTCAGGATCAGGAATGCGGATGTGTCGGGCAGTATCCGCCCCTTGCCCAGGCGGTCCAGGCGCTCGTAGATTCCGTGGCTGGTGAAGTCCGCATGGAGCGCGACGTTCAGGTTGTTGTCCGCGACATCTTCGGCGGGCTTGATGGCGTTGTCGAAGTCCTGCGCCTTGTGCCCGAAGGTGCCGTCCATGAAGTATCCCAAACAAGGGCCCAGGACCACGGTCCAGCCGTACCACGTCCACGGGTCCTTGTTGTTCTTGTGCCATTGGATATGCCTTTCATATCCGGCGGCGAACTCGGCGTCCTTTCCCGGGTGCGGGCTGATCGTCACGATTCTCGCGTAGGCACCGGGCTTTTCCTGCGCGAGGCCATTGATCGAAACGGAAAACAGCGCAAGGGCTGCGAGCCAGGTTTTCATCGATGTCTCCGTACGGTTCGGCGGCTAGCATCCGGGACCAGGCCGGGGAGCGACTTCGGCCCGAGTGAATCGTCAGACACCGTGCCCGGGCAGTGGTGCCAGATAATCCGATACCGGCTCGAGGACGAGCTCGGGCAGGCTCTCCGCGATGGCCTCCCGCATCCGTTGCCAGGCTTGCGGATCCACCGACGGCCTGGCAAGGCCTTCCGCTTTTGCTTCGGCGGACGGCCATTGCGTATAGCTGTACCAGATGCCGTCCGGACCGCGATGCAGGCGCGATCCGAGCGAGCCGCGCTCGGCCCGCAACAGCCGGGTCACCCGCGACCAGGCTTGCACGAAGGAATCTTCGGAACCGGGATGCAGGCGCCAGCGGTAAATGGCGCAGAAGGCGGGCTGTGGATGGGTCATGTGCGCGAAATGCGGGTCGAGCGCCAAACTACGATAGCGAATCCTATTCCGATGTGAAAACGCCGGCCTCGCGACCGGCGTTTCCTTTCCAAGCGCGAAGGCTTACCAGATCTTCACCCGCTCTTCGGGCTTCAGATACAGCTTCTCGCCTTCCTTGACCTTGAAGGTGTCGTACCAGACGTCGATGTTGCGCACGGTCAGCGCGCGGTAGCGTGCCGGGGCGTGGCCGTCGCCGATCACCTGCGCGCGCAACGCGGCGTCGCGCTGCTTCGCACGCCAGGCCTGGGCGAAGGCGAGGAAGAAGCGCTCGTCGCCGGTCAGGCCGTCGATCACCGGCGCTTCCTTGCCGCCGAGCGACTTGTGGTACGCGACGTACGCCGCCTGCAGGCCGGCGACGTCGGCGATGTTCTCGCCCAGCGTCTGCTTGCCGTTGAGGTGCAGCCCCGGCAGCGCCTCGTAGGCGTCGTACTGCGCGACCAGCTTGTCGGTCGCCGCCTTGAAGTGCGCGGCGTCTTCCTTGGTCCACCAGTTGCGCAGCCGGCCTTCGGCATCGAACTCCGAACCGAGGTTGTCGAAGCCGTGGCTGACCTCGTGGCCGATCACCGCGCCGATGGCGCCGTAGTTGGCTGCGGCGTCGGCGTTCGGATCGAAGAACGGCGCTTCGAGGATCGCCGCCGGGAAGTTCATGGCGTTCTGCAGCGGCAACTGCACCGCGTTGACCGTCTGCGGGGTCATCCACCATTCCTTCTTGTCCGGCGCCTTGCCGAGCTTGGCGGCCTGGTGGCGGTATTCGGCCTCCTCCGCGCGCAGCGCGTTGCCCAGCGGATCGTCGCGCTTCACTTCCAGCGACGAGTAATCGCGCCAGCTGTCCGGATAGCCGACTCCGATCAGCATGGTCTCGGCCTTGGCCTTCGCGGTCTTCTTGGTTTCCGGGGTCATCCATTCCAGCTTGTCCACGCCCTCGCGGAACGTGGCCAGGATGTTCTTCACCATGTCCTCGACCTTGGCCTTGGACGTGGCCGGGAAGTACTGCTTCACGTACAGCTGGCCGATGGCGTCGCCGAGCGCGCCGTTGGTGGCGCCGATCGCGCGCTTCCAGCGGTCGCGCTGCTTGGTGGTGCCGTTCAACTGGGTGCCGTAGAAGCCGAAGCTCAGGTCGGCGTAGGCCTTGGGCAGCAGGCCGGCGCTGTGGTTGATCGCGTGGAAGCGCAGGTAGTCCTTCCAGGTCTGCAGCGGTTCGCTGGCGACCAGCGCGGAAAGCTTCTTGATCGCGTCCGGCTGCCAGGCGAAGACCGTCTGCTGGCCCGACAGCTTGGCCGCGTCGAAGAATGCGGCCCAGTCGATGCCCGGCGCGTTCTTCGCGTAATCGGCCATCGGCCAGGGATTGTTGGCCTTGTGGATGTCCTGGCTGTCGACCACGCTGGCATGCGCCTTGGCGATCTTCATTTCCAGGTCGAAGATGGACTTCGCCTTCTTCTCCGCGTCGGCGTCGCCGGCGAGTTTCAGGATGTCCGTGATGTACTTCTGGTAAGCCGCGCGGTTGGCGGCCATGTCCTTGTCGCCGGCGAGGTAGTACTCGCGGTCGGGCATGCCCAGGCCGCCCTGCATGAGGTAGCCGACGTTCTTCGACGGATCTTCCAGGCCCTGGGCGACGAACAGGCCGAACAGGTTTTGGGTGTAGAAGTTGGTCGCGTTGAGCGGATCGGTGTCGGCGCGCATCGCGGCGCCGAACCAGCGCGACAGGGCAGTGGCGTCGGCGATCGCGTTCACGCCGTCCAGCTTCGGCTGCAGCGGCGCCAGGCCGCGCGCCTCGATGCCGGCCTCGTCCATGAACGCGGCGTAGTAATCGGCGATCTTGCGTTCGCTGCTGCCGGCGGCCGGGTTGGCCTTGTCCAGGCCCTGGATCAGCTCGGCGGTGCGCTGCTCGGCTTTCTGGAACACGTAGTAGCCGGTACTGAGGCTGGCGCGGTCGGCCGGGATTTCGGTCGCCTTCTTCCAGGCGCCGTTGGCGTATTCGTCGAAGTCGTCGCCCGGCTTCACCGACTTGTCGATGCCGGCCAGATCGACGCCCGAGATCGGGGCGGCAGGAGCGGTCTGCGCGGCCGGCGCGGCG
>DASRYD010000471.1:0-2521 GCA_035653955.1 Pseudoxanthomonas sp. | reverse complement strand
CGCTGACGATCCGGGCCCATCACGGAACCGCAGCGCGGCGGCCACGATGGACGCCCTGCCGCCCGGAATTGCACCGCCCGGCTATGCTTTCGTCGATCTTGCTCCGGCGATCAATCGCCCGCTCGACGCGGCCAATGTCGTCTTCGGCGACAAAATCGGCACTCTCGCCATGGTGCCCGGCGGCACGCAGCGCTTCCTCGGCATCGATTACGAAATCCGCGGCATGGTCGCGCTGGGAATGCCCGCAAGGCACAGCAACAAGCCAACGATTTCGGCCCCAGTATCGGTACCTGCTCCCCGTTTCGGCGCGGTGCACCTGCTGGCGGGCGCCTGTTGCATGTTGCAGAACATGGCAGGTCTACTGCACGTTCCCTACGGCTACTTCCACATCGCCTACGCCGACGGCGGCCATGCGCGCGTCCCGATCGTTTATGGGCGCGACATCATGGAAGCCTGGACCGATGCCGGCGATTCGTTGCCGGCGCGCATCGCATGGATCGAAGCCGGCCCGCGGCCCGACATCATTCAGCGCGCGCGCCTGCGGCTATACGCATTGCGCCTGGAGAACCCGCACCCGCAGCGCGAGGTCGGCAGCATCGCGTTCGAGGCCAGCGATGCCGCATGGAGCGGCCCGATGATCCTTGCAGCGACGCTCGAAACCAGCGACATGGCAACGGCAGGTAGCACTGCCGCGCATTGAACGACACGACTACGCCGCCCGCGGCAACACCTCGTCGTCCATCACCAGGCGCAGCCGCGGCGGCACCAGCGACAGGGTTTCGCCGGTATGGGCGAGCAGGCGCAGGGTACCGTCGGGGTCTTCGGCCAGCGCGGTGAGGCTTTCCACCCAGTCGCCGTCGTTGGCGTAGATCAACCCATCGCGCTGGACCAGCGATGCGCGATGGATGTGGCCGCAGACGATGCCGTGCAGGCCGCGACGCTTCGCGTCGTCGATGCCGGCCTGGACGAAGCGGCCGATGTAGCGCTCCGCCGCACCGCTCTGGCGCTTGAGGAATTCGGACAACGACCAGTAGCGCAGTCCGAAACGGGCGCGCACGAAGTTCAGCAGCTTGTTGCCGGTGAGGATGCGGTAGTAAAGCCAGTCGCCGAATTTCTCCTGCAAGGTGCCGAAATGGGTGATGTTGTCGAATTCGTCGCCGTGGGTCACCAGCAGGCGGCGGCCGTCGGCGGTGACGTGGATCGCGCGGCGCCGCACCCGCATCGCCGGCAGGGCGAGGCCGCAGAACCTGCGGATCGGGCGGTCGTGGTTGCCGGGGATGTAGATGATCTCGGTGCCGGCGCGGCGCAGCGCGTGCAGCGCTTCGACCACGCGGTTGTGCGCGACGCCCCACATCGCGCGGCGTTGCGACATCCACCACAGGTCGACGATGTCGCCGACCAGGTACAGCTGCCTGCAACGCAGGCCGCCGAGGAAATCGGCGAACTCGGCGGCATGGCAGTGCTTGGAACCCAGGTGCACGTCGGAGACGAACACCGCGCGCCGCATCGGCGGCTGGCTTTGCTGCGGACTCATGCGACCACCTCGCCTTCGGTACGGGATTCCAGGTAGCGGGCGCGCTTCTTCGGGCGGATCCGCTGCAGGTCGACCTCGATCAGGCCATCGATGGAGTCGCTGAACGCCGGATCGACGCCGAAAGCGAGGAAGCGTGCGCCGCCGGGTTCGCACAGATCGGTGTACTGCTTGTACAACATCGGCACGGTCGCGCCGAGCGCATCGAGGTTCTGCTTCAGCACGCGGAACGCGGTCTCGCCGTCGAGCTCGCCGAAGTCGGGTGTCGCGGCCAGGTATTCGAACGGCCGCATCGACACCGCGTCGCCGGCCTGCGCACCGTAGTAGCGCGAGTAGTAGGCGACGATCTGCTCGCGCGCGGCCAGCGGCAGCGCGGCGCTGATCGACACCGCGCCGAACAGGTAGCGCACGCGCGGATGCGCGCGCAGATAGGCGCCGATACCCTGCCACAGGTAATCGATGCTGCGGCTGCCCCAGTATTCGGGAGCGACGAAGCTGCGACCCAGTTCCATGCCCTCGGCGATGCGCGGCAGGGCCTCGTCGCGATAGCGGAACAGCTCGGCGGTGTACAAGCCCTTCAGGCCACGCTCGGCCAGCACCGGCGCGCCACGGGCGATGCGATAGGCGCCGGCGATCTGCCGCGCGGGCGCATCCCACAGCACGATATGTTCGTAGTGCGGGTCGTAGGCATCCACGTCGAGGCGCTTGCCGGTACCCTCGCCGACCTGGCGGAAGGTGTATTCGCGCAGGCGGCCGATCTCGCGCAGCAGCGGCGATTCGGCGGCGACCCGACCGACGCGGATTTGCTTGCCGTCGCTGGTACGACCCAGCATGGACAACCCGGCGATTTCGCGTTCCAGCACGTCGCGTCCGACGGCGGCGACCAGCGGTTCCGGCGCATCGGCTGCGGCATCCGGTTTGCGCCCGATGGCGTACAGCGCCTCGCGCACCCGGGCGATCTGCGCATCGGCATCGCCTTCGGCTTCCACC
>DASRYD010000470.1:0-2463 GCA_035653955.1 Pseudoxanthomonas sp. | reverse complement strand
GACGACCGCCTGCGCCGGGGACCTGGTGTTCGACGACTGCCTGCGGGGCCTGCGCGCGCAGGCGGCCGACGCCGGCGTTTCGAACGAGGCGTTCGACAGCTACGCCGCGCCGCTCGCGCCGGACATGAGCGTGCTGGACCTGCTCGACGCGCAACCGGAATTCACCACGCCGATCTGGGACTACCTGGCGCCGCTGGTCGACGACCAGCGCATCGCCGATGGTCGCGCGATGCTGGAAACGCATGCGGACACGCTGGCGCAGGTCGCGCGGGAGTACGGAGTGGATCCGCAAACCGTGGTCGCGGTGTGGGGCGTGGAAAGCGACTACGGCCGTGCCTTCGGCAAGCGTCCGCTGCTGCAATCGCTGGCGACGCTGTCGTGCTTCGGCCGGCGCCAGCCTTTCTTCCGCGGCGAACTGTTCGCCACGCTTTCCTTGCTGCAATCGGGCGACCTGGAGGCCGACGGTCTGGTCGGCTCGTGGGCCGGCGCGTTCGGGCATACCCAGTTCATGCCCAGCACCTATCGGCGCATCGCCGTCGATGGCGATGGCGACGGCCGTCGCGACCTGGTCGGCAGCATTCCCGACGCGTTGGCCTCGACCGCCAATTACCTGGTCCGCGCCGGTTGGCGCGACGGCGAGCCGTGGGGCTACGAGGTGAAGTTGCCGCCCGGTTTCGACGCATCGGTCGCCGGCCGCAAGAGCAAGCGTCCGATCGCCGAATGGCAGGGCCTGGGCGTGCTGCGCGCCGATGGCGACGCCTTGCCGTCCTCCGAAGCGCCGGCCGGCCTGTTGCTGCCGGCGGGCGCGAACGGACCGGCCTTCCTCGTGTTCCGCAACTTCGACGCGATCTATTCGTACAACGCCGCCGAAAGCTACGCGCTGGCCATCGCCCTGCTGTCCGATCGTTTGCGCGGCGGGCCGCTGCTCGCCGCGTGGCCGACCGACGACCCGGGCCTGGACCGCGCCGCGCGCAAGCATCTGCAAATCCTGTTGCTGGCTCGCGGTCATGCCATCGGCGAAGCTGACGGCATGATCGGCAGCCTGACCCGCCGCGCCATCGCCGACGAGCAACAGCGCCTCGGCCTGCAACCGGTCGATGGCCGCGCCGGGCGCAAGATCCTCGACGCATTGATCCGCGAAGGCCCGCCGGTGAAGTTGCCGCCGCATTGATCGCCGCTGTTGCAGGAGCGCCTTGGGCGCGACCGTGATCCGACGCAGCGCGGACGATTCCGCAGAGCCCGATGTTTCGGTCGCGCCCGGGTGCGCTCCTGCAAGGGATTACGGCCCCAGCAACCGCGACGCGAACGTATGCCAAGCGGGCGTGTCCCACAGCAGTTGCACCGCGATGGCGAAGGGCAGGTACAGCGCGAGCCACACCAGATAGGCCCGGTGCACTGTCCGATTGCGGACCACGTCCCACAGGAACAACGGCGATACGGCGAGCAGCACGCACAGCTCGGGCGTGAGCGGGTTGGCCGGCATGGTGGTCGGCAACCAGGTCATCCGGTCGAACGCCGCCGGCAGCGGTATCGCCGTGGCCAGGAACATCATCCGCTTGTGGAAACCGGGATCGGTACGCCGTGCGCGCAGGGCCAGTCCGATGCATATCGGGAAAAGGCCAGCGGTCGACCGCCAGCGCAAGCGGGCCGGCGGACATGTGAAGCGATTGCGCGTGGCTCGTGGCCATGGTCTTTCCCCTCCGGCTGCCGATGTCGCTTCGCGGGAGCATTCGCCTACGCCGGGAGCGCTGTGTTCCGGCATTGGTGCATATCGCTCACCTTTCCGAACAACGAGCGACGTAACTGGCGCCGGCCGTCGCCTTGCCGCGAGTGGCTATTGACAGCTTAAAAATTTACGCGTGTAATCAATAAAAATTACAGGCGTAAACGAAATGCCGATCAGCGATGCCGAAGCGGTGGTGATGGAAGTATTGTGGCAGCGCCATCCGCAGGGCGCGGACGAAGTCGTTTCCGCCTTGTCGGCGCGCAGCGACTGGGCCGAACCGACCATCAAGACCCTGCTCAACCGCCTGTTGAACAAGGGCGCGATCCGCGCCGAGCGCGATGGCCGGCGCTATCTCTATTCGCCGGTGCTGACCCGCGAATCCTGGGTCGCGCAACAGAGCGAAGGCCTGCTGGAGCGCCTGTTCGGCGGCCGCGTCGCCCCGCTGGTCGCGCATTTCAGCGAACGCGGCAAGTTGTCGGAAGCCGACCTCGCCGAACTGAAGCGCCTGATCGGGGAGCTCGACGATGAACGCTGAATTGCTGCGCGTTCTCTGCGAAACCACGCTGGCCACCAGCGCCGCCGCGTTGCTGGTGCTGGCCTTGCGTCGCCCGTTGATGGCGCGGCTGGGCGCCAGCATCGTCTACGCCCTGTGGGCGCTGGTGCCGGTGGCGGGACTGGCGATGCTGTTGCCCGCGCCCGAATCCGCGCCGACGCCGATGATGCTGGTCGCGCGGATC
>DASRYD010000469.1:0-2844 GCA_035653955.1 Pseudoxanthomonas sp. | reverse complement strand
GGCGGGCCCGCAAGGGCCACGCGGGGCGGTACGTACAGACACCAACGCCCGGGGCGTGGGCCCCGGGCGTTCAGCTTCGTCTCTTTTTATAGTGGAATCACGCCCGGGGGCGGCCTGTCAAGCCGAACCTGAACGGGACGCGGCTCAGCGGGTCGGCAGATTGGCCAACATGCCGACGATGACCCCGATGAATACGATGCCGAGCGCGGTCATCGCCGCGGCGATCACCAGGATCACCACGGTCGCCGTGCCCAGCTCGCGGCGCTGCCATTCGGGGTGGGCGGTATAGGCCCATTTGTCCACGACCTGGGTATGGCAGATCAGGTCGTGCAGGGCCTGCTTGCGCTGGGTGAAGGCGGCCATCAGATAACCCAGCCCCAGGAGCAACCAGCTGATCCAGCTGGCGAAATGACGGGCGACGCCGCGCAGCAGGCTGATCCGGCGGCCATCGTCGCCGGCCACCTTAATGCCGACGGCCATCTTGCCCAGGGTGGCCTGCTTCGAGGAGGCGTGGAAGGCGGCGAAGTAGAAGGCCTGCAGGGCGATCGGGATCAGATACACGGACACGATGATCGCAATGCCGAACGCGCTGCCGAACGGATCGCCAGAAGTGAGCGAACCGGTACTGGCGCCGACGCCCATGAACACCACCATCAGCACCATCTGCACGATCTGGCTGGCCGCGCCGACCACGAAGGCGTCGATGAAATAGGCGGCCACGCGTTTCCAGAACCCGGCCTGGACCACCTCGCCGCTGCCATGGAAGCTTTCGTCGGAATGCAGGGTCGCGGCCGGTGCCGCGTAGGGCGATGCCGGTGCAACGACAGGTTCGCCATACGGGCCATCGGCGAGCGGAGCCGGCGACTCGGCGGAAGGTTCCGCCTCCCGGGCGGTTTCGGCGGGTGCCGGTTCCAGCAGGGCGAGTTCGGCGGTGAAATTCCCCAGCGGTTGCCAGCCGGCCAGTCCTTCACGCCAGACCAGCGTGTCGAGGGCCACGTCGCCGTTGCGGAACAGTCGCGCCAGTTCGGCGTTTTCCACCGGACCGTGGCGCTGGCGATTGCGGTCGGCGTAGTGCCATTCGGACATGCGAAGGATTCCCGTTGGTCAGCGTCCGCCCATGGTCGCGGAGAAGATGATCAGGGCCAAGTAGCCGAACACGAACAGGAGGCTGAGGCCGATCATCACGATGGTCACCGAGCCCACCTCATCGTTCTGGCGCTCCGGGTGCGCGGTGAAGGCCCACTTGTCGACGACCAGCGTGTCGCAGGCCAGGTCGTGCAGGGCCTGCTTGCGTTCGCTGACCGCCACCCAGATGCCCGAGACAAGGGTGCCCAGGCCGCAACTGGCCAGGTAGATGACGAAAAGGAGGGCCCAGCGTCCCAGGCTACGGCCGAGCGTGACCGGCCGGCCATCGCTGCGCGCGACCTTGATGCCCACGGCCATCTTGCCGAGCGTGGCCTGGCGCTGCGAGGCATGCATCCAGGTGAAGTACACCGCCTGGAACAGGATGGGAATGCCATAGACCGACAGCAGGAGTACGACGATGGCGCCCGGATTGGGCGTGGACCGGGAAGTGAGCGCGTTGGCGCCTCCTGCGATCGCCATCGTCGCCACCACAGACACCATCGTCACCACGAAGACGATCATGTTGTCGATGAACATGGCCGCGTAGCGTTTCCAGAACCCGGCATACACGACGCGGCCACCGGCGTAGGCGATCGGGTCGCCACCGGTCAGCAGCGAAGCAGGCGCGGCATAAGGCGAGGCGGCGGCGGATTCGCGCGGGGCGAACACGGCACGTCCTAAATCGGCAGGGCGGTTGCCGTCGGCCGGTGCGGATTCGATGGGTTCAAGCGAAAGGCCGGTCGATCCGACTTCATCCAGAAGGCCCAGTTCGGCGACGAAATCGCCCAGCGGTTGCCAGTTCGCCAGTCCTTCCCGCCACACCAGCGAGCCCAGTTGCAGCCGGCCTTCGCGGAACAGCTGGGCCAGCGCGGCGGATTCGGCCGGCCCCTGGCGATTGCGGTTGCGGTCGGCGTAGTACCAGACGGACATCGGCGTTCCTTCGCGGGTGATCGGCTTCAGTGGCGCAGCATGGCAAGGCCGAAGCCCAGGAACAAGACGCCGATGGCGAACAACGCCAGCAATGCGCCGTAGATCGCCAGCACCACCACCGTTACCGTGCCCAGTTCGTGCCGTTGCATGACCGATTGCCGGGTATAGGCATAGCGGTCGACCACCACCGTGTCGCAGATGAAGTCGTGCATCGCCTGCTTGCGCCGGGTGAAGGCGGCCATCAGATAGCCGACGCCCAGCAGCAGGGAGCCGGGGATCTGCGCGAAATAGCGCGCCACGTTGCGCAGGAAACCGGAGGGTTCGCCGTTGCCGCGCACCACCTTGATGCCCACGGCCATCTTGCCCGGCGTGGCCAGCATGAAGTTGGACTGGAACCAGGCGAAATACAGCAGATACAGGATCAGCGTGAACACCACCGGCAACAAGGCTTCGCCCGTTTCGCCGCCGCCGACGATGTCGCTGAGCAGGGTGCCGAGCATTTCGCCACCCAGGCTGCCAATCACGGCCAAGATCACGCCGTCGATCAACTGCGCGGCCACCCGTTTCCAGAAGCCGGCGTAGACCACGTCCTGGTCGTCGCGCGCCTGCCGCGCTCGCAACGAGGCTTGCGAAGGCGCGTAGGGATTCTGCGACGGACCGTCGCCGGTGCCGGTTTGGCCCGCGGATTCGCGCCAGGCGACCGGCAGGGGGTTATCCGCGGGATCGGTGCCCAATGCGAACACCGCACGGCCGGTGAGTGGGGGTTCGGGCGCGGCCTGGGGCGGCTCG
>DASRYD010000468.1:0-3202 GCA_035653955.1 Pseudoxanthomonas sp. | reverse complement strand
ACCGCTTGCGCTGCGCGTTGGCCGACGCCGATGCCGGCCGATTTCGCCGGACCGTCGGCGATCTTCGCCAGCGCGGCCTGGTAGGAGGCATCGATCGCGGCCTGCTGCGCCGGCAGCAACTTCGACAGGGCGGCATGACTGGCTGCGGCCACCGCGGCGTCGATCGACGCGTCGGGGGCGGCGCCCGGCATGAGGCCGTCGTCCGGATAATGTCGGGTGATGGCGTTGACCGCTTGGTAGGCCGCGGTATGGACGATGGCCAGCACGCGATTGGCCGGCGGCGGCTTCAGGTCGGCGGCAACGATGATCTTGCCGGCCTCCAGGTTGCAGTCGGTGATGGCATCGGCCTGCACGGGCAACCCCGTGGCGAGCAATCCGACGACGAGGGATGCGCGCAAGGCGCACGTGATTCTTTCGATCCTGCGCATGGTGGGAACCTCCATGACCGCAGAAACGGGGGTTGCCGGCGGGGGGGGACAGGGTTCAGGCGGAATGGCGATGAACGTAAGCCGCAATACCGATGATCGCCGCCAGTGCCAGCATCACCCACCAGCCATGGCGCTGGTAGAACGGAATCGGCTCGCGGCCGACCAGCGCCCGCGCGCTGTCGCGGTTCAACCGCCAACCGTGATCGCATACCGGACATACCAACTGGTATTGCTGGTGCCGCACCCAGCCGAACAGATGGTAGAAATGCCCATAGCCGTATTTCAGGCGGACGCCGAAGTCGCGCGTTTCCGCGCAGCGTTCGCAGAACTGGCGCTCGTGCAGGTCGAACTCCAGCGTGCGCTCGGCCCATCCCCACAGGATCATTTTCCTTCTCTCCCTGCTCCCGGCGCGCAGGATAAACCGAAGCGCCGACCGCGGATCATCCGTTGAGACGCGGGCGGCTACACTGTCCGCATGGATAACCAGACCCTGTTGATCGCGCTGCTCGGTCTTGCCGTGGCCATCGTCGTTTTGCTGGTGGTGTTGCTACTGCGCAAGCCCGAACGCGCGCTGGAGCGCGCGCTGCGCGAGGAGCAGCGCGACGGTCGCGGCGAGCTGCGCCAGCAGCTGGACAGCCTGTCGGCGGCGCAGGAACAGCGCATCGGCGGCTTCGGTCGCAGCCTGGCCGACTTGGCCGACCGTACCGACCAGCGCCTGGACGTGTTGCGCGCGGCATTGACCGAAGACGCGCACAAGTCCCGCACGGAATTGACCCTGCGCCAGCAGCAGTTCGCCGAGACGCTGTCAGCGCAGCTGCGCGAACTGACCCAGCGCAACGAGCAGCGGATCGGCGAGATGCGCGCAACGCTGGAGCAGCAGTTGCGCGCGCTGCAGGACGACAATGCGCAGAAGCTGGAGAAGATGCGGGAAACCGTCGACGAGAAGCTGCAGAGCACGCTCAATACGCGACTGGATTCGAGCTTCAAGCTGGTGTCCGAGCGCCTGGAACAGGTGCAGCGCGGGCTCGGCGAGATGCAGCAGCTGGCCGCCGGCGTGGGCGACCTCAAGCGCGTGCTGACCAACGTGAAGAACCGCGGCAGCTGGGGAGAGGTGCAGCTGGAGAACATCCTCGAGCAAACGCTTACCGCCGAACAATATGCGCGCGGCGTCAACGTCAGGGCCGACAGCAACGAGAAAGTTGACTTCGCCGTGCGCCTGCCCGGGCGGGGCGCGCAGGATGCGCCGGTGTGGCTGCCGCTGGATTCCAAGTTCCCGCACGAAGACTACGAAAGATTGCTCAACGCGCAGGAACAAGGCGATGTCGAAGCGGTGCGTGCGACCGGCGCGCAGCTGGAGCGGGCGATCCGTATCCAGGCCAAGTCGATCAGCGAGAAGTACATCGCGCCTCCGCAGACCACCGATTTCGCGGTGATGTTCCTGCCGACCGAAGGCTTGTACGCCGAAGTCATCCGCCGGCCCGGCCTGGTCGACCTGCTGCAACGCGAACACCGCGTGGTGATTGCCGGTCCGACCACCGTGACGGCATTGCTCAACAGCTTGCAGATGGGTTTCCGGACCCTGGCCATCGAACAGCGCTCCAGCGAAGTCTGGAGCCTGCTGGGGGCGGTGAAGAGCGAGTTCGGCAAGTTCGCCGGCATCCTCGAAAAGGCCGAGAAGCAGATCAACACGGTCGGCAAGAGCCTGGGCGATGCCAGCCGCAAGACCCGCACCATCGAACGCAGGCTGCGCGGCGTGGAATCGCTGGGGCAGGAGCAGACGCAGGCGTTGCTGGGCGAGCTGGACCAGGACGAACCGGCATCCGATGCGCCGGCCGACGACGACGAGGAATAGCCGGGCGGTCCGCGCGGCGGAAAGAAAAACGGCGCCGAAGGGCGCCGTTTCTCGTCATGCCATGGGAAGCGATCAACCCCCGCCCTGCAGCGGCACCACCGCCGGCATCGCATCCATCGGTACGGTCGGGTTGTCTTCCTCGTCCTTCAGGTAGTCCGGCAGTTCCTCGTCGGCCTTGTGCTTGCGGTCGCTTTCGATCTGATAGCTGCGTCGTTGCAGCCACGCGTCGCGGACCAGTGCGTAATCGTCCGGCACGCCTTCGCGCTGCGCGTCCAGTGGCAGCAGGTCGGCGCGCACGTTGACCAGGTTCAGGCCTTGCAGGCCCAGGCGCACGCGGTCTTCTTCGATCTGCCGCACCGGCGACAATGGCGCGTCGCCGACCAGGCCGAACACGTCGCGCACCGTGCGCGGACCGAACAGCGGCAGTTCGACATAGCGCGAACGCTTCCAGCCCCAGGTGCCGAGGGTCTGGCCGAAATCCTCGCTCTTGCGCGGCAGGCCGGCATCGCTGGCCGGATCGAACAGACCACCGATGCCCAGGGTCGAATTCAGCAGGAACCGGCCCAGCGCCTGCCCGGCGCGTCCGGGCTTGCCCTGCAGCAGGCTGTTGATGATGGTCAGCGGCTGGCCGAGGTTGTCGAAGAAATTGCCGATGCCCAATCGCACCGGGCGCGGCACCACCTTCACGTAACCGCGCGCCAACGGCTTGGCGATGCCGCGGTCGACCGCGTTGTTGAAGCGGTGCATCTTGCGGTTGAACTTCTCCCACGGGTCGTAGCTGGTCGGCAGCTGCGCCTCGGGCGGCAGGTTCGGGTCGGCGACCGGGTTGTAGGCGTCCTGGCCGTAGATCGCGGCGAAGTCGTCTTCGGCGGCGCTGGCCGTGCCGGCGCTTGCGGCTTCGGCCGCATCGGCAGGCGCGATT
>DASRYD010000467.1:0-8950 GCA_035653955.1 Pseudoxanthomonas sp. | reverse complement strand
GACGGCGCGCGCGCGGCGCTGCCGGCACCGGCGCTCACGCCCTATCTGGTCGGCCTGCTGGTATTACTGGGCATGCTCGGCACGCTGCTGGGCATGATGGCGACGTTGCGCGGCACCGGCCTCGCACTGGAGAGCGCGACCGACCTGCAAGCCATCCGAGGATCGCTGGCCGCACCGGTGAAGGGACTGGGCTTCGCCTTCGGCACCTCCATCGCCGGCGTCGCGGCCTCTGCGATGCTGGGTCTACTGTCGGCGCTGTGCCGGCGCGAACGCCTGCAGGTCGTGCATGCGCTGGACGCGAAGATCGCGACGACCTTGCATGCCTATTCGCAAGCGCACCAACGCGCGGAAGCCTTCCAGCTGTTGCAGCGGCAGACCGAGGCGATGCCGATCCTGGTCGACCGCCTGCAGGCGATGATGGAAACGCTGGAACGCCAAAGCCTGGCCGCAGGCGAGCGCCTGGTCGCCGACCAGGAGGCTTTCCATACTCGTACGGAAGCCGTTTACACCCGCCTGGCGGCGTCGGTGGAGCAATCGCTGAAGGCCAGCGTCGCCGAGAGTGCGGGCATCGTCGGTGCGACGCTGCAACCGGTGGTCGAAGCCACGATGGCCGGCATTGCCCACGAAACCGCCGCCTTGCAGGACGCCGTGAACCGGATGGCGCAGCGGCAGGTCGACGGATTGTCGGCTCATCTGCGAACCGCCACCGACGACATCACCTGCCAGTGGAATGCAGCGCTGGAGCGACAGCAGCAAGCCAATGCAGCGCTGTTGCAGGACTTGCGCTCCACCCAGGACGGCTTCGCCGAAACTCTCGGCCAGCGTTCGCAAGCCCTTGTCGAAGTCCTGTCGTCGCGCTTTGAAACCGCCGCGTCGCGCGCATCCGAGGCATGGGACGGCGCGTTGGCGCGGCAGCATGCCGCGCATGAAGAACTTTCCATCCGCAATCGCGAAGCGCTGGCCTCGGCCGCCGCGTCGTTCGAGCAACAGGCGACCTCGCTGGCCCAGGGCCTGCAACAATCGCACGCCGACCTGCAGGCCGCGCTGGACGCACGGGAACGGGAACGCCTGGCCGCATGGTCGACCACGCTGGCCGAGATGACGGCCGAGCTGGACCGCAACTGGCGCCAGGCCGGCGAAACCGCCAGCGAACGCCAACGCGAGATCTGCGACACGCTGGCCCGCACCGCAGGCGACATCTCGGCGCAATCGCAGGCCCATGCGCGCGACACCATCGCCGAGATTTCCCGCCTGGTACAGGCCGCGTCTGAGGCACCGAAGGCCGCGGCCGACGTCGTCGCGGAATTGCGCCAGAAACTTTCCGACAGCATGGTGCGCGATACCGCCATGCTGGAAGAGCGCAGTCGCCTGCTGGGCACGCTGGAGACCCTGCTCGACGCGGTCAACCACGCCTCCACCGAACAGCGCGCGGCGGTCGACGCACTGGTCGCCACCTCGGCAGACCTGCTCGAGCGTGTGGGCGACCGCCTGGCCGAACGGGTCGAAGCCGAAACCGCACGGCTCGATACCGCGGCAGCGCAACTCACCGGCAGTGCGGTCGAGGTCGCGAGCCTGGGCGAAGCCTTCGGCACGGCCGTGCACGCGTTCGGGCAATCGAACGAAGCGTTGATGGAGCGGCTGGACCGCATCGGCGGCGCACTGGACCTGTCCCTCTCGCGCAGCGACGAACAATTGGCCTACTACGTGGCCCAGGCCCGCGAGGTCGTCGATCTCAGCCTGTTGTCGCAAAAGCAGATCATCGAAGACCTGCAAAGGCTCGGCGACCGGCGCGCACTCGTCGACGGCGAGGCGGCATGAGCGAGGAGGTCGAACTCGACGCCGAATCGGCGACCCCGGTGTGGGCCGCGTTCGGCGACCTGATGTCGGTGCTGGTTGGTGCGTTCGCCTTGCTGCTGGTCGGCCTGATCGGCGTGCAACTGCAGCTGTCGCATCGCCTGGACGAGGAAGTGCGCCAACGCCAGCTCGACGAGCAGCGCCGGCACACGCTGGAGCAGGCCCTCGCCGAGCCGCTGGCCGAAGGCCGCATCACCTTGGTCGATGGGCGCATCGGGATCCGCGGCAATGTGCTGTTCGCGTTGAACTCGGACCAGTTGCAGCCCGAAGGCCGGGCGCTGCTGAAAAGCCTGGCACAACCGCTGGCCGGCTACCTGCGCACGCGCGACGAAGCGCTGATGATCAGCGGCTTCACCGACGATCGCGCGGTACGGAACGGCAACCGCGATTTCGCCGACAACTGGGAACTCTCCGCGCAGCGCGCGCTGACGGTGACGCGGGCCCTGGTCGACGACGGCGTGCCCGCGTCCTCGGTATTCGCCGCGGCCTTCGGTTCCCAGCAGCCGCTGGATTCGAATGCGAACGAAGCAGGACGCGCGAGGAACCGACGCGTGGAGATCGCTCCGGTGCCGCGACTGGCGAAGAAGGCCGCCGCGCATGAGCGGTGACGGTTCCCCCGCCCGTTCTCCCGCGCTGCGTGACGAAGGACGCGACGCGTCGATGCGGCAACGCGTGATCCAGGCGATGGAACGCCGCGCCGCGGACCTGCAGGGCGCTGCGAAACAGGACGTACTGGCCCGGCTATCGGCGCTGGTGGATGCGAAGCCCGTCGTGCCGGCGCAAGATCGAAATGCGGCGCCATCGTCGCAAGCCGCGTTGCGGGCGCTGCTCGATTACATCGCCGGACAACCGGAAACGCCCCACGGCACCGATCCGGGGCAGTCTCCGGCCTTACCGCCGACCGTTCCCGCACTGGCCGAGGCTCGGCGACTCTGGTCCGAACTGCGCGGCGAAAGCCAGGCGCGGGAGGCGCTCGCTGCCGAGCCCACGCACGCCGGCCCGCTCAACTCCGCCCAGCTCGTACATCGTGCGTTGAAACTGATGCACGAAACCTCGCCGGAATACCTGCGCCACTTCCTGGCGTACGCGGATGCGCTCTCCTGGCTCGCGGAGATCGTCCCGGAACCCGGGAAAGCATCCGCCGCGCCCATCAAGGGGCGCGCCCGGAGCAAACCGAAGCCGCCACGGCAAAGGCCGTGACGCCCACCCTATTCACCAGAACGACGCGTACAGCGCCACCAGGATGGCGACCACGGCCAGGGCGCCGATATTGAATGCGCCGCTGGTGCGGTAGTCGACATCGCGCGTCTGCACCACATCCTTCTCCGGCCGGTGCGGCGTCGCCAGCGACACGACCACGGCCAGCGCCAGCGCCAGCAGGAACACCAGGCCCATGCGATCCATGAAGGGCAGTTCCGGAACGAACTTCTTCAGCGCTATCGACAGCACGAACGAGCCGATCGCCGCGGACAGCGCACCGGCCTCGTTGGCGCGTTTCCAGAACAGGCCCAGCACGAAGATCACCACGATGCCCGGAGTGAAGAAGCCGGTGTATTCCTGGATGTACTGGAAGGCCTGGTCGAAGCTTCCCAGCAGCGGCTTGGCGGTCAGGATGCCGAGCAGCACCGCGACGACCGCGGCAATGCGGCCCACCCGCACCAGCTTCGCCTGGTCGGCGTCGGCATTGCGCTTGGCGTAGAAGTCGAGGGTGAAGATGGTCGCCACCGAATTGATCTTCGAGGCGAGCGAGGCGACGATCGCCGCCACCAGCGCGGCGAACACCAGGCCAAGGATGCCGGTGGGCAGCAGGCGCATCATCGTCGGGTAGGCCTGATCGGGCTTGTCCAGCCCCGGCGCCAGCACTACCGCGGCGATGCCCGGCAGCACCACGATCACCGGCATCAGCAACTTGAGGAAGGCGGCGAACAGCACGCCCTTCTGCGCTTCGCCGATGTCCTTCGCGGCCAGGGCGCGCTGGATGATGTACTGGTTGAAGCCCCAGTAGCTGACGTTGGCGATCCACATGCCGCCCACGAGCACGCTCAGGCCCGGCAGGTCCTTGTAGAAGGGATTGTCCTTGTCGAGGATCATCTGGAAGTGCTCGGGATGCGCGGCCCACAGCTTGTGGAAGCCGGCGACGATGCCCGCGCCGTCGCCGATCCGGTCCAGCGTCAGCGCCGCCACCAGCAGGCCTCCCAGTACCAGCAGTGACACCTGCACGATGTCGGTCAGCGCCACTGCCTTCAGGCCGCCATACAACTGGTAGGCCAGCGCGAACATGCCGATCAGCGCCAACGCCAGCATCTGGTCCATCCCCGTGACCTTGCTGACCGCGATGGCGCCCAGCCACAGGATCGAGGTCAGGTTCACGAACACGTACAGGCCCAGCCAGAACACCGCCATCAGCGTGCGGATGCGGTTGCCGTAACGCTGCTCGAGGAATTGCGGCATGGTGTAGATGCCGTTGCGCAGGAACACCGGCAGGAACCACTTGCCGACGATCAACAGGGTCGCCGCCGACATCCATTCGTACGAGGCGATCGCCAGGCCGATGGCATAGCCGGAACCGGACATGCCGACGATCTGTTCGGCCGAAATGTTGGCGGCGATCAGCGAAGCGCCGATGGCCCACCACGGCAACGACTTGCTGGCCAGGAAGTAGTCCTTGGCGTCCTTGCTGTGGCCGGCCTTCTCGCGCGATACCCATTGCGCCAGCGCGAACACGCCGGCCAGATAGACCAGCACGATGGCGATATCCAGTGTCGACAGACCCATGTCGCCTCCCCCCGTTGTTATCGATGGCGCGAAAGCCCGGTCACTTGACCGGGCAATCCACGGTGACTTCCGCTTCGTTCAACGCGCCCAGCGCGATGCGCGATACCGACAGGTCCAGCGCCGCGGCGCTTTCCAGCCATGGCAACTGCACCAGCTTGCCGACATCCGCGCCGGCCACGGCAAAGCACTTCAGCGGCACGCCCACCACTTTCCACTGCCCCTGCGGCAACGCCGCCAGGGTCTTGCGCAGGTCGACGCGACCCGAGCAGCCTTCGCCACAGCCCACGCCCAACCAGATCGGTGCGGCGACCGCGCTGTCGCGGCGCAGGGTCAGTTGCAGTTGCACGTCGCCATTGCTTTCGCGGGTCACGTCGATCGGCGCGGTCGATGCCAGAACCCAACGCGCGGCCTGCGAACCGGACCACTGCAGGCGGCGCGCGTCTTCCTGCGCCTTGTGGTCGACCGCGCTGAGCTTGAGGCTGCCATCGGCCAGCGCCACCGGCAGCGTGGTCGCCGGCATGTTGGCCTGCGACGCGCTGGACAGTTGCAGCGCCAGGCCGATGGCCGGCTTGCCCTTGGCGAAGTACACGCCGCTGGCCGATTGCTCGCCGGTGATGCCGGAGTCTTCCGGCAATGGCGCAAGATCGCCCTTGTCGCCATAGGTCAGGCCATAGCCGAACTTGAACTGCGGGTCGTAATCCTTCTGTCCCACGTTGTTGGCGTATTGCGTCGCGGTGCGCGGCCAGCTGAAGCTCAACTTGCCCCTGAAGTCGTACTGCACGCTGCCGTCGGCCTTGCGCAGCAACACGTCGGCGATGCCCGCGCCTTCGGAACCGGGCAACCACGCCGCGACGAAGGCATCGGCGGCGTTGATCTCGCGGTTCATCCACAGCGGACGTCCGCTGAGGAACACCGCGACCACCGGGATGTCTTCCGCCTTCAGCTGTTTGATCAGCGCGAGGTCGGCATCGTTGCCCGGCTTGTACAACAGGTTCGGAATGTCGCCCTGGAATTCGGCGTACGGATTCTCGCCGAACACCACCACGGCCACGTCGGGTTTGGCCTTGTACTTGCCGTCCACCGCCAGCTCGGCTTCGCCGCCGGCCGCCTTCGCCTGCGCGGCGATGCCTTCGTAGATGGTGTCGGCGTTGGGAAAGTCCTTGCGCGTGGTGCCGGTGCCTTGCCAGTTCAAGGTCCAGCCGCCGGCCTGCTTGCCGACGCTGTCGGCGCCGTCTCCTGCGACCAGGATGCGCCGTTTCGGCGACAACGGCAGCAGGCCCGAGTTGTTCTTCAGCAGCACCAGCGATTCGCGCACCGCCTGCCGCGCGACGGCGCGGTGTTCGGCTGCGCCCAGCAACGCGAACTGGCCGCCCACCGTACGCGCGGACGGCTCGCCGGCCTCGAACAGGCCCAGGCGGAACTTCACCCGCAGGACGCGTGCGACCGCTTCATCCAGCCGCGCCTGGCTGATCTTGCCTGCCTTCACCGCGGCCAGCGTGGATTCGTAGAAGCCCTTCCAGCTGTCGGGCGCCATCGCCATGTCGAGGCCGGCATTGATCGTTGCCGGGCAATCGGTGGTGGTGCAACCCTTGACCTGGCCATGGCCGTTCCAATCGCCGACCACGAAGCCGCCGAAATGCATTCGTCCCTTCAGCACGTCGGTCAGCAGGTGCCGGTTGCCGTGCATCTTCTCGCCGTTGACGCTATTGAACGAAGCCATCACGGTCTGCGCGCCCGCGGCGATGGCCGGCGGATAGCCGGCGCCATGGATGCGCGCGAGGGTCGCTTCATCGACGGCGGTATCGCCCTGGTCCTTGCCGTTGGCGGTGCCGCCGTCGCCAAGGAAGTGCTTGACCGAGGCGATGACGTGGCGACCGTCGAGGAACGCGGGCGAACCGACCTTGCCTTGCAAGCCTTCGACCATCGCGCCGGCATAGCTGGCGACCACGTCGGGCGATTCCGAATAGCCTTCGTAGCTGCGGCCCCAGCGATCGTCCTGCGGCACCGCCACGGTCGGCGCGAACGCCCATTCCATGCCGGTGGCTCGGGTTTCGACGGCGGTCACTTCGCCAATCTTGCGCATCAACTCCGGGTCGCGCATCGCGCCCAGGCCGATGTTGTGCGGGAACAGCGTCGCGCCGACGATGTTGCTCTGCCCGTGCACGGCGTCGATGCCGAACAGGATCGGAATCGCCTTGCCGCCGCCCGACGTGTCCATCGACGCGGCGTAATACGCGTCGGCGAGAGCCAGCCATTGCGCCGGACTGGCGTCGTACTTGCCGCCCGGATCGGAATTGCCGCCAGCCAGCACCGACCCGAGCCGGTACTTTCGCACGCCTTCCGGAGTGAGGCTGGCGATGTCGCCCTGCACCAGCTGGCCGACTTTTTCTTCCACCGTCATCGTCGCCAGCAGATCGGCGATGCGCTTCTCGAGGGCCGGGTCTTGCGCCAGCGGCCACTGCACTTCCGGCCAGGGCGACGACGGTGCGGCGGCCTGCGTCGCCGCAGGCCCATGGTCGCGCTGGCAGGACACCAGCGCCAATGCGGCCAGGACGGCCAGGACCGGCTTGCGGATGGGTATGCGCTTCATGGGGTTCATCCTTCCATCTGCTCCAGTTCCTTGCCCTTGGTTTCGTGGATGAACCGCCTGACCAGGAAGTAGCTGATCGCGGCGCAGACCGCGTAGAAGGTATAGCTGGCGGCCAGGCCCAGGCCAGACGCCATCAGGGGGAAACTCTGTGCGATGAGATAGTTGGCGAACCACTGGGCAAAGCCGCACACAGCCAGCGCCGAGCCCCGGATCTGGTTCGGGAACATCTCGCCCAGCATCACCCACATCACCGGACCCCAGGAGACGTTGAAGAAGATCACATAGAGGTTGGCGGCGATCACGGCGATCACGCCCATCTGCTGCGAAAGCACCAACTTACCCGCTTGGTCGAGCGTGCCTTGGCTGAAGGCGTAGACCATCGCGAACAACGTGATCGCCATGCCCGCCGAACCGATCAGCAGCAGCGGCTTGCGGCCGATCTTGTCGATCACCGCGACGGTTACGAAACAGGCCGCGATCGACACCACGCCGGAGCCGATGTTGATCAGCAGCGAATCGCCCTCGGTGAAGCCGGCAAGCTGCCACAGCGTCGATCCGTAGTAGAAGATCACGTTGATGCCGACGAGCTGCTGGAACACCGCCAGCAGCAGGCCGGCCCAGACAATGGCGCGGATGCCGAGGAAACCACGGCCTCCGGCAGGCGTCAGCACATCGCTCAGGCGCGGCCGGTGGTCGGCCAGGAAACTGGCCTTGATCTCGTCGAGCTTGGTGGCCGCTTCGGCAGGCCCCAGCAGGCTGACGAGCACGGCGCTGGCTTCCTCATGCCGACCCTTGGAGACGAGATAGCGCGGGCTCTCCGGAATGAAGAACAGCGTGATCAGGAACACCGCCGCCGGGATCGCTTGCATCAGGTACATCCAGCGCCACGCTTCGATTCCGCCCCAGAACGGCTGGGTCGAACTACCCGCCGCCGCCGCGAGGTAGTAATTGACCACGAAGGCCAGGGTAAGGCCCGTGATGATCATGATCTGCTGGGCCGTGGTCATCCGGCCGCGGATGGCTGCCGGCGCGACTTCGGAAATATAGGCGGGCGAAAGCACCGAGGCGGCGCCCACGGCCATGCCGCCGAGGATGCGCGCGAAGACGAAGAGGGGATGGTTGTGGGCCAAGCCCTGGATTACCGCTCCGACGAGGAACAGGACGGCGGCCAGCCGCATCACGTTGCGACGCCCCATGCGATCGGCAAGCGTGCCGGCAAAGAAGGCGCCGATGACGCAGCCGATCAGTAGCGAGCCGACGGTAAAGCCTAAACCGGCCTCATCCAGGGCGAAGGCGCTCTGGAGGCCCGGCTGGGTACCGTTCACCGCACCGCTGTCGTAGCCGAAAAGCAGGCCACCGATGGTGGCGACGCAGCTGATGAGGATGACGAATGCCGTATTTTCTGCGTTGGTGGACGCGGTCTTGCCAAGCGAGCCGTTGTTCATGAGGAAGTGCCTGTATGTTGTGGAAACCTCGCAACCGCGCCATGCGCGATTGCCCCTCTCCCTTCTTCCAACCATTCCCCCACCCCGCCTGCGCAAGGGAAGGGGATTGCATTACACGCGGATCAGGTACTGGTTGAGCAGGTTCTCGTAACGCTCCTGCTTGCCGCTGGCCTGCTTCGGCTCGCCCTGCTTGGCCGCGATCGCGTGCAGGTCGGCCAGGCCGAGCTGGCCCTCCTCGAACTCCTTGCCCGCACCCCCGTCGAAGCTGGCATAGCGCTGCTGGCGC
>DASRYD010000466.1:0-3444 GCA_035653955.1 Pseudoxanthomonas sp. | reverse complement strand
GTGCGCTCGGCGATGCCGGCGGTGCGCGCGGAGCGGCTGTGCCCGCAGGCGGTGTTCGTGCCGCCGGACTTCGCGCGCTACAAGGCGGTGTCGCGACAGGTGCGCGAGATCTTCCTGCGCCACACCGACCTGGTCGAACCGTTGTCGCTGGACGAGGCCTATCTCGACGTCACCGCGACAAAGTCCAACCTGCCGACCGCCACCGCGGTGGCCGAAACGATCCGTGCGCAGATCCGCGAGGAGACGCAGCTCACCGCGTCGGCCGGCGTGGCGCCGAACAAGTTCCTCGCCAAGATCGCGTCCGACTGGCGCAAGCCCGATGGGCAGTTCGTGCTGCGGCCGCACCAGGTGGAGGCGTTCCTGACGCCTTTGCCGGTGGAGCGCATTCCGGGCGTGGGCAAGGTGATGCAGGGCAAGTTGAACGCGGCCGGCATCCATACCGTCGGCGATCTGCGCACCTTCGAGCAGCGCGATCTGGAACAGCGCTTCGGCAGCTTCGGCGGAAGTCTCTATCGGCGCGCACGCGGCATCGACGAGCGACCCGTGGAGGCTGACCAGCCGGTGCAGTCGATCTCGGCCGAAGACACGTTCGCCACCGACCTGTTGCTGCCCGAACTGGAACCGCACATCGTCCGTATCGCGGAAAAGGCCTGGGCCGCCAGCCGGAAGACGGAGCGCGTGGGCCGCACGGTGGTACTGAAGCTCAAGACCTCGCAGTTCCGCATCCTGACCCGCAGCTTCACGCCGGAGTCGCCTCCGGTGACGGCGCAGGATTTCATCGACATCGCACTCGCGCTGCGCGAGCGCGTGGAGCTGCCGGCGGCCACGCGTTACCGGCTGGTGGGCGTGGGCCTGTCCGGCTTCCGCGACCGGGACGAGGTGGCGACCCAGCCGGGCTTGTTCGACGAAGCGGAGAGGGTGGCGGGGTGATTGGGAAAAAAAAAGCCCGGCGATGCCGGGCTTTCTTCTATCGCGTGTCCCGTCGTGTCACTCGGTCGGCTGGTAACGCAGGCTCAGGCCGTAGGTGCGGCCAGCCTGGTTGTACCAGGCGACGGTTTCGTAGTCGCGGTCGAACACGTTGCCGACCTTCGCCTGCAACGTCCAGGCCGGCGCGATGGCGTACTCCAGGCGCAGGTCCAGCGTGCTGTAGCCGCTCAGGCGATCGGTGTTGGCCAGGTTGTCGTAGCGCTCGCCCGCCGCGTTGAACGTCACGCCGGTACGGAACGCGCCGAACGCGCGATCCACGTCGATGCGCGCGGTATTGCGTGGACGACGTGCCAGCAGGTTGTCGTGGTTGGGGCCCGCCGAACGGTTGCGCGGGTCGGTGTGACTCAGCTGGGTGGCGATGTCGAAACCGCCCAGCGTGAAGTCGACCGTGAACTCCGCGCCGCGGATGCGCGCTTCGTCGATGTTGTTGGGCAGGAAGATCGCCGCATCGTATGAGATCAGCTGGTCCACCTTGTTCTGGTAGACGTTGAACGTCCAGTTCCAGCTGTCCGCGTACCGCGCGATGCCCAGGTTGACGCTCTCGGATTCTTCGGGCTTCAGGTCGGGGTTGCCGAAGAACGGGTAGTACAGATCGTTGAAGCTCGGCGCCTTGAAGCCGGTGGCCACGCTGGCGGTCAGCTTCAGGCCGTTGTCGAAGCCGAATCCGTAGCCCAGGCTGCCGGTGGTGTGGTTGCCGAACTGTTCGTTGTCGTCGTTGCGGACGCTGGCCTGCAGCTGGTGCGCACCGAAGCGGCCCTGGTACTCGACGAAGCCGGCCAGGTTGTCGCGCTGGGTGACGTCGAAGTCGGTGGCGCTTTCCACCTTGTCGTCCTGCCAGTCGATGCCGGCGGTCAGCAGCTGGTTGGCGGCCACCGTGAAATCGCCCTGCAGCGAAGCCACGTAGCGGCGCGTCTCGAAATAGCCGGACTGCACGTTGTCATGGAAATCGTCGGATTTGTCGTCGTTGCGGCCCAGGCTCAGCTGCAGACCGACCTTCTCGCTCGGCGCATAGCGCAGCTTGGTGCCGATCACCTGCTGCACCGTTTCCGAGCGATTGGTGAAGCTGCCGTCGAATTCGCTCTTGCCCTCGGCGCGCAGTGCGTTGGCTTCCATCGTCAGCGTATCGGTGAAGGAGTAGCCGCCGCGCAGGTTGGCCGACGTGTTGCGGTAGCCATCGCGGTCGGGTTCGTCGGTAAAGCAACCTGCGCCGAAGTCGAACGGGATGCCCGGATCCGGACCGCGTCCGCGGCAGGCATTGAAGCCATCCGTCCGCGTATGCGCCACGTCCGCGCCGAACCAGCCGCGCGCATTGCCGCCGCCGACGCCGGCGCTGGCTTCACGCGTGCTGTCGCTGCCCACGCCGATGCGGAAATTCGGACGCACCTTGCCGGTGTTGCGACGGGTGAACACCTGGATCACGCCGCCGATGGCTTCCGAACCGTACAGGCTGGAGCGCGGGCCGCGCACGATCTCGACGCGATCGATCTGGTCGATCGGCAGGTCCTGCAGCGCCGGCAGGCCGGCGGTCGCCGAGCCCATGCGGACGCCGTCGATCAGCACCAGCACATGGTCCGATTCGGTGCCGCGCAGGTTGAGCGTGGTGATCTTGCCGGCCCCGCCCTGGTTGGCAAGCGAAATGCCGGCGCGGCCTTGCAGTAGTTCGGACAACGAACGGGCTTGGCTGCGCTGGATCGCTTCGCGGTTGATCACCTGCGCAGGGACCAGGCTGTCCTCGACCGCGACAGCGGTGCGGGTGCCGGATACCACGACTTCGTCGAGGTCGGTCGTGCCGCGGTCCTGCGCCTGCGCCGCGAACGGCAGCGCCAATGCGACCGCGAGGGCCAGGTGGGAAAGGGGAAAACGGCTGTACATCGGATTCAACTCCATCGCGCGCCCCGCGCGCATTCTTCGGCGTGGAGTTGCGACGGGGAAGGGAGCGTTGCGGACAGCGCAGCAGACAGGCAGCGGCGCGGCACGCCGCGACGCCCTCCGCATCGCAACCAGTGGACTCCCAGGCCGGTCTCCGGGCTTGCGAACGAGTGCAGGGCACTCCGCCTTGGCGCCTTCCCATGCAATGCACAGTGGCCGATGCCGCGGCTGTTGTTCGCCTACCGTTGCGGGGGCAGCGCCGGAATGCCGCGTATCGCGGGTCACCGGCTTCCCGTTTCAACCCGGGCGTGGAAGCCGCGGGTCACCTGAAAGCGCGCGCAGTATACGGGAAGCCCATGCGTTCCTGCCCGCACAGGTGCAGGAGGGGCTTCAGTCCCGATGCTCTTCTGGCAGCCCCTGACGCAGTGGCTGAAAAGCATCGGGGCTGAAGCCCTCGTGGAGGAATCAGTCGTCGCCGCCTGGCGAGTCGAACAGGTTGAGCGAAGGGCCCGTGTCTTCTTCGCGCTCGGTGTGCGTCGTGGTCACCGGGCCTGCTGCGGGTCGGCCGCGCGGCGGCGGCAGCAGGGC
>DASRYD010000465.1:0-5484 GCA_035653955.1 Pseudoxanthomonas sp. | reverse complement strand
GCCGTCGTCGCGGAGGGTGAGGCGGTCGATGCGGTTCGGGCCGGCGCCGGTGGCGGCGATGGCGTGCAGGCGCATAGCCCGGCGATGAAGGCGATGACGCCGAAAGGAAGTCCATTCTTCATGACGGCCTGCTCCTCCCAGCGCGTCACTGGGTCAGGTGCACGACAACGCGGCCGTTCTCGATGTCGGTGGACCCGATGCGCTTGCCGGACGGCAGCTTGCGCAGCAGGTCGTCGTCGAGGCGATACACCGGTTCCGATGCGGCGTATTCCGCGAGCACGGTGTTGATCAGCCCGCGCGTGCCGCCCTTGAGCAGGCTGCCCGCGCCGGGGACGTCGACGCTGAGCAGTTCGGGGTTTTCCAAGTGCAGGCCCTGCGTGGCGGGGTTGTAGCGCAGGCCGCTGAGCAAGGCGAAGTGACCCGAATCCACTGGCGTTTCGCCCAGCGCGCTGACCGCGATGTCGAAGTCCAGGCGCAGGCGGCGGTCGCCTGGTGGAATGCTCAGGCGCGGTCGGCTGAGGCGCGCGCTGACCAGGCCGCCGAGCTTGTCGAAGTCGCGGGGGAAGCTGTTGTCCAGCTTGCGTTGCAATTGCGGCGCGGTGAACGCGACTTCGTTGCCGAGCCAGGCGGAGACCGTGTTGAGCGTGGTGCAGGCCGCCAGGCCTGCTGCGAGCGCCAGCAGGCAGGCAATGCGGCGGAACGTGGCAATGGACATGCGGCTTCCCGGGGCAGGGCGGATGCCGGCTACCTTAGCCGAGCATGTCCGCGATGGGTGAACACCCGGTTATCGCTCCGCCCTCCGAACAGTCTGGGTTCATGCAGGAAGCCCTCTGTGGTCAGGAGCTTCGGCCAACGCGGCGCTTGCGCTCGCCGGTGTAGTGCCACCAGGGGTGCGGCGGCGCGCCTTCCATGAAGCGCACCGCGCTGATGAAGGCATCGATGACACAGGGGTCGTGGCGCGCGCCGGTGGCGGCGCAGAGGGCGCCGTACAGGCGATATGGGTCGCGGCCGACGAGCTGGTGCGGATGTTCGATGCCGAGCAGACGGAAATCGCCGGCCATCGCCTTGCCGATGTTGGGCAGGTCTTCCAGCATGCGTGCTTCGGCTGCGGTACGGGCTTTCATGCGGATAGCATACGCACGCGACGTGCTTTGCGTAGGAGCGCCCCTGGGCGCGACCGAGAGTCATCTGTTGCGATGGAATTCTCTGCGGCACGAAGTCGCGCCCAGGGGCGCTCCTACAGCCGCTTGCGGCGGATCAGTGCGTGGCGTGCAGATCCTGGATGAATGCGTCGAGGTGCGGGCGCAGCGCGGCGAACAGTTCGTCGCCTTCGCGATGGCTGAGCGTGTCGAGCAGGCGCAGGGCCACGGCCAGCGCCGCGCGCTCGTCGCCGCTCAGGCCCGGACGGCGCTGGATCGATTCCAGCATGCGCATCCAGTCGGTACGGTCGCGGTGTTCGAATTCGATCGCGCAACGCCGCTGGCAGGGCAGGCCATCGGCCTCGATCGGCGTGACGGTGATGCGGTAGCGGTGCTGGGGGGTGTTCATGGCGTGCGGCGGACAGGCGGGAATGCGAGTCCAAGATAGGCCCGCGACGTGGCGGGGGCGAGTATCCGCAACGTGATGGAGTGTTCCGTCCGCGGCGGCCGGAAATGCCGGGCGACGACGTGCCTGCGCGGATTCGGGTTCCCCGAAACGACTCGAGACGGCCTGGGCCGTCTCGAGCGGTATTGCTTGCGAAGCGTGCGCCAGGATCAGGCGGCAGCGTCCTTCAGCTTCTTCAGCGGGCGAACCTTGACCTTCACCGAAGCCGGCTTGGCGGCGAACCAGACCTCTTCCTTGGTGAACGGGTTGATGCCCTTGCGCTTCGGCTTGGCCGGCACGCTGACCGCGGTGATCTTCAGCAGGCCCGGCAGGGTGAACGAACCGGCGCCCTTCTTGCTGACCGAAGCGTGCACCGCTCCTTCCAGCGCGGCCAGCACGGCACGCACGTCCTTGGCGGCGACCGAGGCGGCGTCGGCGATGTGGGCGACCAGGCCCGACTTGCTCAGGGCTTCCTTGATCGGCTTGGCGGCGGCGGGCTTGGCGGCCTTCGCGGCCTTCTTCGGAGCGGCTTTCTTCTTCGTTGCCATAGTGGTCCTGTATACCTTCGTTAGGTGGGTTGTTCGGGCCGAAATCTTCGGTCGAAACCGTCGGCAGGCGAAATGTAGGGCAATCGCGCGCCGTCGCCAAGTCCGGAACGGCATTTTCCAGCGGTTTTTTCTTCATGAGCGATGCGCGCTGCCGGAATGACGCCGATTCGCGACGGCCTCGTGCCCGTTTCACTCGTCCTCGTGCCTGGGTTTCCACGCCTCGACCAGTTTTTGCTGCACCTGCACCGGCACCGGTTCGTAGTGGCTGAAGTCGAGCGCGTAGCGTCCGCGGCCGGCGGTGACCGATTTCAGTTCGGCTGCGTAGCCCTCCAGTTCGGACAGCGGCACTTGCGCCTTCACGGTGACTTCGCCGCGCACCGAATCGGTGCCGTTGATGCGCGCGCGCTTCGACGACAGGCCGCCGGTGATGTCGCCGACCTGCGCCTCCGGCGCGCTGACTTCCAGGTCCACGACCGGTTCCAGCACTTGCGGTTTCGCTTTCAAGATCGCGTCCAGAAAGGCTTTTTTGCCGGCGGCGACGAACGCCACTTCCTTGCTGTCGACCGCATGGTGCTTGCCGTCGTAGACCACGACGCGCAGGTCCTGCAGCGGATAACCGGCGATGGCGCCGCCCGAAAGCACCTGGCGCACGCCTTTCTCCACCGCCGGCAGGAACTGGCCGGGAATGGTGCCGCCCTTGACCTCGTCGACGAACTCGAAGCCGCCGCCGCGCGGCAGCGGCTCAATGCGCAGGAACACTTCGCCGAACTGGCCTGCGCCGCCGGTCTGCTTCTTGTGCCGATGGTGGCCTTCGGCCTTCGCCCCGATGGTCTCGCGGTAGGCGATGCGCGGCGGCCGGGTCTTCACCTCGACGCCGTGGCGCTCCTTCAGCCGGTCCAGCATCACCCGCAGGTGCAGGTCGGACAGGCCGCGCACCACCGTCTCGTTGAGCTCCGCGTTGGTTTCCACTGCGAAGGCCGGGTCTTCCTCGGCCAGCTTGTGCAGCGCGCCGGCCAGCTTCTGCTCCTGCCCCTTGCTGGCGGCCTCAATGGCCAGGCCGAACATCGGCCGCGGGAAATCGACCGGCGCCAGATGGATCTGGTCCTCGTCGTGGCTGTCGTGCAGCACCGCGTCGAAATGCAGTTCGTCGACCTTGGCCACCGCGGCGATGTCGCCGGGAATGGCCTGTTCGACCTCGGCATGGTCCTTGCCGCGCAGCTTGAACAGATGGCCGACCTTGAACGGTTTGCGCCCGTCGTCGACGAACAGCTGCGAATCCTTCTTCACCGTGCCCTGGTAGATGCGGAACACGCCGAGCTTGCCGACGAACGGGTCGTTGACGATCTTGAACACATCGGCGATGACGTGCGCGTCCGGGTCGGGCCGGGCGACGATAGGCTCGTTGCCCTTCAGGAACGGCGGGGGGTTGGCTTCGCCAGGATGCGGGAACAGTCGTTCCATCGCATCGAGCAGTTCCTTCACGCCGACGCCGGTGCGCGCCGAGGCGAAGCACACCGGTACCAGGTGGCCTTCGCGCAGGCATTGCTCGAAGGCGTCGTGCAGTTCGGCGCCTGACAGGCCGCCTTCGCCCAGGTCCAGGTAATGTTCCATGACCGTCTCGTTGATCTCGACGACCTGGTCGATGATCTTCTGGTGCCAGTCGGCGACCGGGCCCAGGTCGCTTTCGCCGCTGTTGCCGCCGAAGCAGTCGGCCACGCGCGCGCCACCGTCGGCGGGCAGGTTCAGCGGCAGCGTCTGGGGACCGAATTCCTCGCGCAGCTGCGCCAGCACCGCGGCGCAATCGGCGCCTTCGTGGTCGATCTTGTTGACCACCACGACCCGGCACAGACCGCGCTGCTTCGCCCGTTCCATCAGCCGGCGGGTGCCGTGGGCGACGCCGTTGTCGGCATCGACCACGATCAGCGCGGTCTCCACCGCCGACAGCGCGGACAGCGCCTGGCCGCGGAATTCGGGGTAGCCGGGCATGTCGATCAGGTTGACGTGGACAAGCTGGTTTGAAGCCGCCGCGTGGTCGATGCTGGCGATGGCGGTGTCGACGGAATGGCCGCGCGCCTTTTCCATCGGGTCGAAGTCGGATACGGTGCTGCCGCGTTCGATCGTGCCTGCCGTCTGCAGGGCGCCGCCGGCATGCAGCAGGGCTTCGAACAAGGTGGTTTTGCCGGCGCCGGGGTGGCCTGCCAGGGCCACGTTGCGGATCTGTTCTGTCGAATAAGCCATGGGCCGAGTCTCCTCTGGATAGCTGGGCACGTGCGGGGGAATCCGCATACGCCGTCATGGCTGTCCGCAGGGAAGGAGCGCAACCGTGCGAGCGTGCGCTCGACGGGCGGTCATGGCGGGCGGCCAGCATCGTGGCATGCGGCGGGCGGGTCAAGTCGCGGCGCGATAACGTCGCGGGTGTAAGCTGCGCTTCCCCCAACCTGGAGCACCAACATGGCTTTCAAGCGTTATGCCGATGCGCAGTGGAACGGCGACCTGCAAGCGGGCAAGGGCAGCATCAGCACGCCGCAGAGCGGCCTGTTCGAGGCGCAGAATTTCTCCTTCAAGACCCGTTTCGGCGACGAGAAGGGCACCAACCCGGAAGAACTGCTGGCGGCCGCGCATGCCGGCTGCTTCAGCATGGCCCTGTCGGCGGTACTGGGGAAGGAAGGCTTCACCCCGGACAGCATCAACACCCGCGCCGAGGCGACGATGGAACCAGGCATGGACCCGGGTCCGACCATCACCGGCGTCAAGCTGGTCGTTTCGGCCAAGGTGCCGGGCATCGATGCGGCGAAGTTCCAGCAGATCGCCGAAGCGGCCAAGGCCGGCTGCGTGATCTCGCGCGCGCTGTCGGTGCCGGTATCGCTGGAAGCGACCCTGGTTGAATAAACCGCGCCACGCGCTGCTGGTCCATGGCGCCGGCGGCGGCGCATGGGAATGGAACCTGTGGCGTGGCGTATGGCAGGCGCAGGGCATCGAAACCGATGCCCTCGACCTGCAGCCCGTGCCTGCCGGCCTGGCGGCGACCGTACTGCGCGACTATCTTGTCCAGGTGCGCGCGGCGTTGCGTGCGTTGCCGCGTCCGCGTGCGCTGGTCGGCGCCAGCCTGGGCGGTCTGCTCGCATCGCTGACGTCGGACGACGCGGATGCGCTGGTATTGGTGAATCCGCTTCCGCCTGCGCCGTGGCATGCGCAATTGCCGGTGCGCGAATGGCCGGAGGTGGTGCGTTGGCAGGGCGATGCGCGGCTGGCTTCGACGCACCGCGCGATGGCCGATGCCGACGACGCGAGTGCTCTGTTCGCGTTCCGCCATTGGCGCGACGAATCCGGCGCGGCGCTGCGCGAAGCCCGT
>DASRYD010000464.1:0-9095 GCA_035653955.1 Pseudoxanthomonas sp. | reverse complement strand
TCGCCAGCAGTTCGCGCGGGTCGCGCACGGCCTCGCGCCAGGCCTGTTGCCAGCGTGGCCGGGGCGGGGAAAGTGGCTGCGGGAGGGGGGCTGCAGGTATCATTGCGCGTCTGAAACAAGCGCCCGCCGTCGCGGCGGGCTTCCCATTCTATCCGGCCCACCGCCTCGCGCGGCCGGCTTGCCACACCTTCAGGAGTTTGCCGATGGCCACCCTTGGCATGAACGACGTCAAGAACGGGATGAAGATCCTGGTCAACAACGAGCCTTCCATCATCACCGAAACCGACTACGTCAAGCCGGGCAAGGGCCAGGCCTTCACCCGCGTGCGCTACCGCCAGATCCGCACCGGTCGCGTGCAGGAAATCACCATGAAGTCGACCGATTCGGTCGAAGCCGCCGACGTGGTCGACACCGACATGCAGTACCTGTACTCGGACGGCGAGTACTGGCACTTCATGCAGCAGGAAACCTTCGAGCAGGTGCAGGCCGACAAGGCCGGCATGGCCGGCGCCGAGAAGTGGCTGAAGGGCGAGGAAGCCTGCGTGGTCACCCTGTTCAATGGCGTTCCGATCCAGGTCACCCCGCCGAACTTCGTCGAACTGAAGATCGTCGAGACCGATCCCGGCGTGAAGGGCGACACCGCCGGCACCGGCGGCAAGCCGGCCACGCTGGAAACCGGCGCGGTGGTCCGCGTGCCGCTGTTCGTCGGCCAGGACGAAATCATCAAGGTCGATACCCGCAGCGGCGAATACGTCAGCCGGGTGAAGTAATGAGCGGCGGCGAGCGCGTCGACGGAGCGGACGCCAGGCCAGCCGTGTTCCCGCACGACCGCGTCGTGTTCTTCAGCGACGCGGTCTTCGCCATCGCCATCACCCTGCTGGCGATCGAGCTGAAGCCGCCGTCCGAGGAAGTGATCGCACGGGTCGGCGCCGGGCAGGGCTGGGGCGAACTCGTCCCGCTGTTCATCGCGTTCTTCATCAGTTTCATGGTCGTCGGCCAGTTCTGGCTGGGCCACATGCAGACCTGGAAGTACGTGACCCGGGTCAGCGGAAAGCTGGTCTGGTGCTCGATCTTCCAGCTGATGTTCGTGGCGTTGATGCCGTTCGCCACGGTGCTGTATTCGGAAGCGTTCCGCGCCCATGGGCCGGGACGCTTCGCGTTCTACAGCCTGGTCCTGACCGGCATCTCGTTCTTCGCCTGGCTGATGCGCAAGATCGTGGTGCGCGAGGAAGGGCTGGTCGAGAAACTGGGGGCCACGGAGACGCGCTGGATGCAGGCGCGCGGCCTGATCTCGCTGCTGGTGTTCGCCGTCAGCATTCCGCTCGCCTTCGTCCTGCCCACCTGGATGGGAGGCATCATCTTCGCGCTGATCTTCCCGCTCATCGCGGTGGCCAAGCGCTTCTTCCATCAATCGCCTGCGCCGACCGGCCCTTCCGCATGAACGACACGCCACAATCCTGCGATCTACTGATCGAAGCCGGCTTCGTCGTCCCGGTGCAACCGCACGGCATGGTCCTGGAGGACCACGCAGTCGCCATTTCCGGCGGCGAGATCCTCGCCGTGTTGCCGACCGCGCAGGCGCGCGCGTGGTATACGCCGAAGCAGGTCGTGTCGCGTCCCGATGCCGCGCTGGTGCCCGGTCTGGTCAACGCCCACGCGCACAACCCGATGACCCTGCTGCGCGGCATCGCCGACGACCTGCCGCTGAAGGTGTGGCTGCAGCAGCACATCTGGCCGATCGAGAGTGCGGTGATCGGGCCGGAGTTCGTCGCCGACGGCATCGCCCTGGCCATCGCCGAGATGCTGCGCGGCGGCACCACCTGCGCCAACGAGAACTACTTCTTCCCCGACGTGCAGGCCGCGACCTACAAGCGTCACGGCTTCCGCGCGCGGGTCGGCCTGCCGGTGATCGATTTTCCCACCGCGTGGGCCAGCAGCGACGACGAGTACTTCGACAAGGCCGGCGAGGTCCACGACCAGTGGCGCGACGACCCGCTGGTCGCCACCGCCTTCGCCCCGCACGCGCCGTATACGGTCAACGACGCCAATTTCGAACGCATCCGCATGCTGGCCGACCAGCTCGACGTGCCGGTGCATCTGCACCTGCACGAGACCGCGCAGGAAGTGCAGCAGTCGCTGGAAAAATACGGGCAACGCCCCATCGCCCGACTCGACCGGTTGGGCCTGGTCAACGACCGCCTGATCGCGGTGCACATGACCCAGCTGACCGAAGCGGAGATCCGCCTGGTCGCCGAACGCGGCGTCAGCGTGGTGCATTGCCCCGAATCGAACCTGAAGCTGGCTTCGGGCTTCTGTCCCGCGTGCGCGCTGCGAGGGGCCGGCGTGAACCTGGCGATCGGCACCGACGGCTGCGCCAGCAACAACGACCTCGACATGTTCGGCGAAACCCGCACCGCGGCGCTGCTGGCCAAGGCCGTGGCCGAGGACGCCGCGGCACTGGACGCCTTCGAAGCGCTGCGCGCGGCCACCCTGGGCGGCGCCAATGCGTTGGGTTTCGGCGATCGGATCGGTTCGATCGAGCCCGGCAAGCAGGCCGACCTGGTCTGCGTCGATCTGGGCGCCCTGGAAACCCAGCCGTTGCATCACGTCGTTTCGCAATTGGTCTACGCCACCGGCCGCCACCAGGTCAGCGACGTATGGATCGCCGGCAAGCCGAAGCTGTTGCGACGCGAACTGGTCGACATGGACATGGCCGGCTTGATCGCCAACGCGAAACAGTGGCGGACGCGGATCGCCGCGATCCGTACGAATTGATTTTTATGCTCGTCATTCCCGCGCAGGCGGGAATCGCTCTTCGTCCGGGTCGTCGCAATCTATCCGAAGAGCAAGAGCGATTCCCGCCTGCGTGGGAATGACGATCTGAGAGAATACCGACATGACCAACACTGCCGTTTCCGCAGAAAACTTCAGCCAGGCCGAACTCGACAAGTTCGGCGCGCTGGCCAACCGCTGGTGGGACCCGGACGGTCCGCAGAAGGCGTTGCACGCGCTGAATCCGGTCCGCCTCGATTACGTCGCCGGGCGCGCTAAGCTGCAGGGCGCCAACGTGCTCGACGTCGGTTGCGGCGGCGGCCTGCTCAGCGAAGCGCTGGCGGCGACGGGCGCGCAGGTCACCGCCATCGACCTGGCGCCGGAACTGGTCAAGGTTGCCAAGCTGCATCGTCTCGAATCGCAGGTCGCGGTCGATTACCGCCTGCAGTCCGCCGAATCGCTGGCCGCGGAGCGGCCGGGCGCCTTCGATGCGATCACCTGCATGGAAATGCTGGAACACGTGCCGGACCCGGCCGCGATCGTCGCCGCCTGCGCGACGATGCTGAAGCCGGGCGGTCGCCTGTTCCTGTCCACGCTCAACCGCACCCCGGCCGCATTCGCGCTGGCCGTGGTCGGCGCCGAATACGTCGCCCGCCTGCTGCCCAAGGGCACGCATCGCTACCAGGACTTCATCAAGCCGGCGGAACTCGCCGCGTGGCTGCGCGCCGCCGGCCTGCAGCTGGAGGACGTCAGCGGCCTGATGTACGAACCGTGGCGCAATGCCGCGCGGATCATCGGACGCACCGACGTGAACTACCTCGCTTGCGCATACAGGCCGGAATGAGCGCGAAAGGTTTTCCGCGCGTCGCGCTGTTCGATCTCGACGGCACGCTGCTCGACAGCGCGCCGGACCTGCTGGCTGCGGCCAACCGCGTGCGCGAGCGTCGCGACCTGCCGCCGATGCTGCTGGAAGAGTTGCGCCCGCACGTCTCCAAGGGCTCGCGGGCGATGCTGGCGGCCGCGTTCCCGCATGTCGATGCGGCGCAGCGGGAAGCGTGGATGCCGGAATTTCTCGGGCTGTACCAGCACGAAATCGGCAAGCACGGCGTGCTGTTCGATGGCGTCGCCGAAATGCTGGCCGCGCTGGAAGCCGACGGTGCGCGCTGGGGCATCGTCACCAACAAGCCCGAATACCTGGCCCGCGACATCCTGCCGCACTTCGGTTGGACGGAACGCTGCGCGGTGTTGATCGGCGGCGACACGCTCGCGGAAAAGAAACCGCATCCCCTGCCGCTGCAGGTGGCGGCGCGGCTGCTCGACACCGGAATCGCCGATTGCGTCTACGTCGGCGACGACCAACGCGACATCCAGTCCGCGCGCGCGGCCGGCATGCGTTCCGTCGCCGCGCTGTGGGGTTACCGTCCGCCGGAGGACGAGCCGCGCCTGTGGCAAGCCGATACGATGGTCGGAACCGCGCGCGAACTGATCGATCCGGCCGTCTGGCCATGGCGATGACGGGCCCCACCGCCCTCGACAGCTTCCTCGACAAATGGCGCGAACGCTGGCCGGAATGGCCGCTCGCCGAAACCTTCGTGCCGACCGCGCAACGCCAGCTTGCCGTCGCCTGGTTCGCCTTGCTGCAGGAATTCGAGGACGCGATGAACATCGCCGGCGATCCGTTGCCGGCCAATGCCAAGCTGGGCTGGTGGAGCGAAGAGCTGCGCGACTGGTCGCGGCGGCGTTCGCGCCATCCGCTGGGCCGTTTGCTGGAGCCGCACGCCGCGCCATGGGCAGAGCTGGCGGAAGCCTTGCCTGTGCTGGGCATGTTGCGCGAACCGTGGCCGGACCTTGACGCCGCGTTCGTCCGCGCGCAGCCCTTGGCCCATGCCATTGCCGGGGTCGAGGCTGCGCTGTTCAATGGCCGTGGCGATGAAGCGGCGGTCCAGGCGATCGGCGCGCAATGGCTGTCGGCGCGGATGTTGGGCACGGGGCAGGGCGACGACTTGCCGGGCTTGCTCGAGCGCTGGCCGGCCCGCGTTCACGCATCGTTGCCACGGCGCTTGTGGGCATCGCTGGCCCGCGACCGTGTCCGGGCCTGGGTGGAGTCGGGTGGCGTGCCGCGGCGGATTTCGCGCTGGCGCCTGCTGTGGCGGGCCTGGAACGCCGCACGCGGCTGAGCCTCTCGCTCGGCGAAAGGCGTTCGCGGCTTACGTCGCTCCCACATGGACAGAAAATTTCGGAATGGGGGCGACGTAAGTCGCGAACGGGTCCCATGTCGAGTGGAAACGATCCGTTCCGGAGGCGAACCTCCCGGGCGGGCTACAATGGCCCCAGATTCGCCGCATTCCCCACCGCGTCTTTCCGCCATGTCTTCCGCCCCGCGCCCCGATCTGCCCGATGTCGCCCACCAGTCCGTGCCTTTGGCGCGCCCGCTGGATTGGGTTGGCATGGACAACATCGCCTTGCCGGTGCGCATCGCCGATGGCGCGGGCGGACAGCTGCAGGTCGCGGCCAGCATCGACCTGGCGGTGAACCTGGGCCGAGCCGATGCGCGCGGCATCCACATGTCGCGTCTGTACCTGCAATTGCAGGAAGGCCTGGCGCGCGAGGCGATCACCCCGGCCGGGCTGCGCCATCTGCTGCAGGACAGCGTCGGTTCGCAGCAGGGGCTGGCCACCCGGGCGCGCCTGCGCATCCGCTACGAAGCGCTGCTGCAGCGACGCGCGTTGCAAAGCGGTTTCAGCGGCTGGAAACGCTATCCGGTGGAAATCGAAGCCACGCTGCACGAGGGTCATCTGCATCTGGCACTGGGCTTCGAAGTCGAATATTCCAGTACCTGTCCTGCATCGGCCGCGTTGTCGCGGCAGGCCAACGCCGAGCGCTTCGCCGATGACTTCGCCGCCGCACGTCCGCTTTCGGTGGGCGTGGTGTGCGACTGGCTGGCTTCCGAGCGCGGCATGGCGGCGACGCCGCATGCGCAGCGCAGCCGCGCGCAGGTTCGCGTGGAGTTGAAACCGCAGTTCGACGAATTGCCGCTGGTCGCGTTGATCGATGCGCTGGAAACCGCGCTGGCCACGCCGGTGCAGACCGCGGTGAAGCGCGAGGACGAGCAGGCTTTCGCCCGCCTCAACGCCGAAAACCTGATGTTCTGCGAGGACGCCGCGCGCCGCGTGGCCTCGGTCCTTGCCGGGGATCCGCGCATCGAACGCTACGAAGCCACCGTTTCCCACTTCGAAAGCCTGCACCCGCACGATGCGGTGGCGCGGGTCAGCGGGACGAATCCATAACCAGTAGGGCGGGTCTTGACCCGCCATGGCGCGTTCGCGGAATTTCGTGAGGTGGAGCAGGACCCGCCTTGCCAGTTCTTACGTCGCTGTGGTGACTATTGACGCTTCGTGAGCGCCTTGGATGCAAGGACGCCAAGCAGGAAAAATAATCCGAGAGTGAACAAGGCAGCAATTATGTACCCGCTGTCGCCTAACTGCTCGCGATAATTACGAAGCGGCCACGAAACGATGATTATCGACGCAAACCAGAAGAAAATACGCAAGAAATAAATTCTGCGTTCGAGCGCAGGTGTCTCGCTACTGAAAAAGCCTTTACGCCATAACCCGAAGGCCCATAAAGCGAGTGCGCAAACGAGTAACGTGATCAGGGTGCTAATTCTCATGATCAATTACTTCCCACGTTCAAGCGCCAACAGCGGATCAATCCGCACATCGAACCAGTTCATTCCCCAATGCAGGTGCGGCCCCGTCGCGCGTCCGGTGGCGCCGACCGCACCGATGACCTGGCCTTGCGCGATGCGGTCGCCGACCTTCACATCGATGCGCGACAGGTGCAGGAAGTTCGAACTTACGCCGAAGCCATGGTCCAGCAGTATCGTGCCGCCGGTCAGGTAAAGATCCGGCGCCGCGAACGTCACCACGCCCGCCGCCGGCGCCTTCACCGGCGTGCCGCTTGGCGCGGCGATGTCCATGCCCGAATGCCCGGCGCCGGGCTGTCCGTTGTATACGCGCGCATTGCCGAAGCGGCCGCTGATGCGGCCCTGTACCGGCCAGATGAAGGCCTGGGCGAAGTCAGGGCGGTCGTCGTCGCGCTCGCGGGCCGCGGTGACCTGCGCCTGCTCGCGCTTGATCCGCTCGGCGATGTCCGGCGGCGGATTCACCGTCTTCGGCGGCACGCCGTTGACGTTCTCCACCGGCCAATCGCGCGGCGTTACGGCGATGCTCATGGACTCCGTGCCGCCATCGGGACGCACCACTTCGACTTTCAGAGGGCCTTGCGCGTCGCGGCCGACGCCGAACACCACGCTGCCGTAGCCACTGACCCGCAGCGTGCGGTCAGCGTAGGTCACCCTGCTGCCGGGCGGCACCTTGCCGACGACCAGCGCGCCCTGCGAAACGCTGGCGGGGAAGACGATGCGGGCATCGGTTCGGGGCGCGCTTGCGGTGGCATTCGTCGCCGTTGTCGCCGGTGCGGACTGCGACGGAGTCGCGTTGCCGGTCGCACAGGCGGACAACAACAGGATCGTCATTCCCGCGAAGGCGGGAATCCAGCGGCTTTCGTCCGATCCGCGATAGTCCGGCGGCGAGTCGAAGGCATCGGACCCCCGCCTTCGCGGGAATGACGGGCAAAGGCGAAAGCCGGCGCGATGGCCAAAGCGCATCACCGATCGAATTCCAGCCTCTGCCCGTTCGGCGTGCCGAGCAACTGCTCCCCATTCCACACCATGCGGCCGTTGACCCAGGTCGCGGCGACGCGGGAGCGGAACGTGGCGCCTTCGAACGGCGACCAGCCGCACTTCGACAACACGTCTTCGCGGCGCACGGTGAACGGCTCGTCTTCCACCAGCGCCAGGTCGGCCCAGTAACCTTCGCGCAGGAAGCCGCGCTGCATGACGTCGAACAGCTGCGCCGGGGCGTGGGCGAACTTCTTCACCACCTGCGCCCGCGACAGCTTGCCCTCGTGGACCAGTTCCAGCGCCGCGACCAGCGCGTATTGCACCAGCGGCAGGCCCGAGGGCGCCTGCGCGTAGGGCTTCATTTTTTCTTCCAGCGTGTGCGGGGCGTGGTCGGTGGCGAGCACGTCGATCGTGCCGCCTTCGGCCAATGCACGGATCAGCGCCTCGCGATCGCTGGCGTCCTTGATCGCCGGGTTGCACTTGATGAAATTGCCCAGCCGCGCGTAGTCGCCGCGGTCGAAGCGCAGGAAATGGATGCAGGTTTCCGCGGTGATGCGCTTGCGCCGGCCGTCCTGCTGGAACAGCGGGCCCGGGTCGAACAGGGCCAGTTCGTCGGCGGTGGAGATGTGCAGCACATGCAGGCGGGTGCCGTGCTTGCGCGCCAACGAAATCGCCAGCTTCGTCGATTTGATGCAGGCCTCGCGCGAACGGATGTCCGGATGCATCTCCACGGTCAGCGCGTCGCCGTACTTCGCCTGGAAGGCGGCGAGGTTGGCATCGATGGTCGGCGTGTCTTCGCAGTGGGTGATGATCGGAGTCGGCGCCTCGCGGAAGATCGCGTCCAGCGTGGCCGGGTCGTCGACCAGCATGTTGCCGGTGGACGCGCCCATGAACACCTTGATGCCCGGTGCGGCCTTCGGGTCCAGCGCGCGGATCGCCTCGAGGTTGTCGTTGCTGGCTCCGTGGTAGAACCCGTAATTGCCCCAGGCGCGACCCTTGGCCAGCGCGTACTTGGCTTCCAGCGCGGCCGAATCCAGCGTCGGCGGGTTGGTGTTGGGCATGTCCATGAAGCTGGTCAGGCCGCCGGCCACGGCCGCGGCCGACTCGCTGGCGATGTCGCCCTTGTGGGTCAGGCCGGGTTCGCGGAAATGCACCTGGTCGTCGATCATCCCCGGCAGCAGCCAGCGCCCGCCGGCTTCGATCACCCGCTCGTCGGGCAGGGCGGCGATCTGCGCGTCGATCCTGGCGATGCGGCCATCTTCGATGCGCAGGTCGGCGTCGAATTCGCGGCCTTCGTTGACCAGGCGGGCGTTGACGATCAGGGTCGAGGGCATCAGTGGGGTGTTCCTGTGTGGGAGTGGGAACGGGGCGGCACCGGGTCGTAACCGCCGGGGTGCAGCGGATGGCAGCGGCCGACCCGGCGCGCGGCCAGCCAACTGCCCCGCAGCGGGCCGAAACGGGCGATGGCTTCCATCGCGTATTCCGAGCAACTGGGCGTGAACCGGCAGCGCGGCCCGAGCATCGGGCTGAGGAATCGCTTGTAAACCCGCAGCAGGGCTATCAGAACGCGGCCAACCATGCGCGGCATCATAACGAATGCCTGAATCTGTGGTTGCCGCCCCTGTCCCGGTAGGCTATA
>DASRYD010000463.1:0-4083 GCA_035653955.1 Pseudoxanthomonas sp. | reverse complement strand
GGCCCGCGACCGATCCTGCTCGGCCTGGGCGTGTGGGCCGCAGTGGCAGCGGCCAGCCTGCTGGTGCAACTGGGTACCGGGCAGGTCTGAGCCACGCGTCGGGCGGGGCCGCAATCGCGAGCGGCTATAATTGCGGTTTCCCGAATTCCGCTCGCGGACCTGCCCAGCGCAGGCGCCGCGGCTTCCTGCAGGAACCCCCATGTCGCAATACATCTACACCATGAACGGCGTCAGCAAGACCGTGCCGCCAAAACGCCAGATCATCAAGGACATCTCGCTGTCGTTCTTCCCCGGCGCGAAGATCGGCCTGCTCGGCCTGAACGGCGCGGGCAAGTCCACCGTGCTGAAGATCATGGCCGGCGTCGACACCGATTTCGAAGGCGAAGCGCGTCCGCAGCCGGGCATCAAGGTCGGCTACCTGCCGCAGGAACCGCAGCTGGACCCGGAAAAGACCGTGCGCGAAGCGGTCGAGGAAGGCGTCGGCGAAGTGCTGCAGGCGCAGGCCGCGCTGGACAGGATCTACGACGCCTACGCCGAGGAAGGCGCCGACTTCGACGCTTTGGCCAAGGAACAGGAACGCCTCGAGGCGATCCTCGCCGCCGGCGACGCGCACACGCTGGAGAACCAGCTGGAAGTCGCCGCCGACGCGCTGCGCCTGCCGCCGTGGGACGCGGTCATCGGCAAGCTGTCCGGCGGCGAGAAGCGCCGCGTCGCGCTGTGCCGCCTGCTGCTGCAGAAGCCGGACATGCTGCTGCTCGACGAACCGACCAACCACCTCGACGCCGAATCGGTGGAGTGGCTGGAGCAGTTCCTCGCCCGCTACACCGGCACCGTCGTCGCGGTCACCCACGACCGCTACTTCCTCGACAACGCCGCCGAGTGGATCCTCGAACTCGACCGCGGCCGCGGCATTCCGTGGAAGGGCAACTACACCGAGTGGCTGGTGCAGAAGGACGAGCGCCTGAAGCAGGAAGAGAACCAGGAAAAGGCGCGGCAGAAAGCCATCCAGAAGGAACTGGAGTGGGCGCGGCAGAACGCCAAGGGCGGCCGCAGCAAGGGCAAGGCGCGCCTAGCGCGCCTGGACGAACTGCAGTCGGTCGATTACCAGAAGCGCAACGAGACCAACGAGATCTTCATTCCTCCGGGCGAGCGCCTCGGCAACAACGTCATCGAGTTCCGCAATGTCAGCAAGAAGTTCGGCGACCGCCTGCTGATCGACGACCTGTCGATGATCGTGCCGCCGGGCGCCATCGTCGGCATCATCGGCCCGAACGGCGCCGGCAAGTCGACGCTGTTCAAGATGATCACCGGGCAGGAGAAGCCGGATTCCGGCGAGATCGTCATCGGCCCGACGGTGCAGCTGTCCTACGTCGACCAGAGCCGCGACGCGCTGGCCGGCAACCACAACGTGTTCCAGGAAGTCTCCGGCGGCCTCGACATCCTCAACATCAACGGCATCGAGATCCAGTCGCGCGCCTACATCGGCCGCTTCAACTTCAAGGGCCAGGACCAGCAGAAGCTGGTCGGCTCGCTGTCCGGCGGCGAACGCGGCCGCCTGCACATGGCCAAGACCCTGTTGCAGGGCGGCAACGTGCTGCTGCTCGACGAACCGTCGAACGACCTGGACATCGAAACCCTGCGCGCGCTGGAAGACGCGTTGCTGGAATTCCCCGGCAACACCTTCGTCATCTCGCACGACCGCTGGTTCCTCGACCGCATCGCCACGCACATCCTCGCCTTCGAAGGCGATTCGCACGTGGAGTTCTTCCAGGGCAACTACCGCGAGTACGAAGCCGACAAGAAGCGCCGCATGGGCGATGATGCGGGGCCGCACCGGTTGCGGTTCAAGGCGCTGAAGTAAGAGCCAATCGAACGCCCGCCGCAAGGTGGGCGTTTCGTTTCCGGCGCAAGCGGGTCAAGCATGCATCGAAATGACCAGCAATATCGCCACCGCCTGGCCGATCACCCAGTTTGCAACCGCGAAGATGATCAAACCCAGGAGCGTGCGCAGCACCGATTTCCAGCGCGGATAACCCTGGAAGAACTGGACTAGGGAATACACCGCGTAAACCATCGACAGCAGCACCGCCCAGGCCGCCGGCTGCGGTATCCACCGATGCAGGACCACCAGCACGGCCCAGAACACGAAGGTCTGCACCGTCAGCAAGGCGGTGATCACCAGCCATTCGGGATAGTTGAGGTTGCCGACGCGATGGAACGCCAGCCTGAATGCCGCCGCCTCCAGCGGCAGCAGCAGCAAGGTGAAAGCGGCGAAGTACCGGTTCATCAAATCCGCTGCCGCCCTGGACGCTTTTTCCACCTGCACCAGGTCGACTGACGCACCCGTGCTGGCTTCTCTGGCTCCGGCAACACCTGCCGCCACGGCCGAGTCCAGGACCCCTGTCCCCTCCAGGTATTTGGTCAGAATCACCACTACCGCAGACATGACCATGACCAGCAGCAGCGGCTTGGCCTGGTTGGCTCGACGCCCGTCGAGGTAGTCGCGGATCAGATGCCCCGGACGCAGCATCAACTCCTTCAGCGAATACAAGATGCCCCGGTCCATGTGCAGCACGCTGTGCTCAAGCTCGTGGCCGAGGAAATGCCAGTCGATGCGATGCACCGGGGTGGGCTGGCCGCAGCTCGGGCAGAACTTCTGGTCGGGGACGTCGATGGCGCGATGGCAGTTGATGCAGTGGCTGGCGTCGCGCATCCCGGTTCCTTGTCGGTGAACGCGCATTCTAGGCGGCGGGAGATGACGTCCGCCAGCGGGCATGAGGCGGCGCTTACCTTGCTGCGAACAGCCGCTTCGCCAGCGCCAGCGGAAACCGCACCCAGATCGCGGCGAACACCGCGGCGCGGATGGGCCAGCCGCGTCGTGCCGACTCGAACTTGCGGAAGTAGCGCCACAGACCGCGATGCTTGTGCCATTCGACGAACAACGGCCGCGAGCGACTGGATACGCCGCGGATGTGCACCACGCGCACATCGTTGGCGACCGCGACTACGGCGCCGGCCGCACGCGCGCGGCGGCATAGGTCCAGGTCTTCGGCATGCAGACGGTAGCCTTCGTCGAACCCGCCGATGCGTTCGAACAATCCACGCGGCATCAGCATCAGTGCGCCGGAGACCGCATCTACGTGCTGGAGCGCCTGCGAGGCATCCCTCGGCACGCCCAGCCTGGCCGCACGCGGCGAAACGAGCATCGCCGCGAAGTCGGGGTCGCGGCGGCGCGCGGCTTCGTCGCGCACGCCGGATTCGTCGACCAGGTCGGCGCCGAGCAGCGCGACTTCGAAACCCGCCGCATGTTCGTGCAGTCGCGACAAGGCGTCGGTCTCGAGCAGCAGGTCGGGATTGACGAAGGCCAGCCACGGCGCGGTCGATGCGGCGACTCCCTGGTTGCAGCCCACGGCGAAGCCCGGGTTGTCCGGGTTGCCGATGAAGCGCACACGCGGGTCGCTGGCGGCGTGGCGCTGGACGATGTCGAGCGTGCCGTCGTGCGAATCGTTGTCGACCACGCGGATCTCGGCCACGTCCTGCGCACGGCGCAAGCGGGAGAGGCAATCGTCGATGGTCGCCGCGCTCTGGTGGCTGACGACGATGGCGGCGATGTGGGCGTCGGTCGAAGGCATCAAACGGGATTATCCCCCGACGACGGCTCCGCCTGGACTCCGGCGCCATCGTCCGATGCCGCATCCCCGCTTTCGTGCGGTTCGGGGAACAATTCGCGCTGCGGCCGAGGCGGGCCGACTTCGGCGTGCAGCTTCTCCAGGCGCTCGCGCATGCCATGCAGCGGATCGTGCATCAGGAATTCGGCCAGTCGCGCATTCCACGCCGGCCAGCGCGCGTAGATCGCATCCATGTCGCCATCGGCAGGACCGCCTTCTCCGCCACGCGCGACGAAAGCGGTCTCGCACAGGACGTTGCGCCAACCGAGGCCGCTCAGGCGCAGCGACAGGTCGATCAGCGCCGCATACCAGGAAACATAGCTGCTCGCGTCGAGTCCGCCGACCCGCTGGCGCGCGCTGCCGCGAATCGCCACCGCGTGCGCCACCGCCGCGGGCAGTTCCGGGTGTACGGGCG
>DASRYD010000462.1:0-8349 GCA_035653955.1 Pseudoxanthomonas sp. | reverse complement strand
ATCGAAGCCGGCGACGCGATGCCCCCCGCGCAGCAACCGCTGCGCCATGTTCGCGCCCATCCGGCCCAAGCCCACCATGCCCAGTTCCATAGCCCGCCTCGTATGTTTCGGTGGCGCATAGGTTCGCATGGCCGCGCCGATGCCGGAATGCCGTCACCGGACTGCAATGTTGCATGCCTAGCGTTGCGGGGTTCCCCTTCGATGGATCCCGCCATGCTCCGCCGCGCCATTGCCTCCGCCGTCCTGCTCGCCCTGCCCCTGGCCGCCTGCGCGGCGCAATGGAGCCTGGTCAACAAAGTCGAAACCCCGGCCACCACGCGCGATGCCGCGCGCCTGCCGAAGGGCACGCCCGATTCGGCCAACCTCAACCGCTTCGGCTTTTATTCCGACCTGGCCTACGACGCCAAGACCGGTTACTGGTACGCGTTGTCCGACCGCGGTCCGGGCGGCGGCGTGATCGATTACGCCACCCGCGTGCAGCGCCTGCGCATTCCGTACGATGCGGATACCGGCGCGATCGGCCAGCCGGTGGTCGAGAAGACCTTGCTGTTCACCGCCGAGGACGGCCAACCGTTCGACGGCCTGAATCCGCAGCTGCTCAACGGCGACACGGCGAAACTGGGCTTGAGCTTCGATCCCGAGGGCCTGGCCATCGGCAACGGCGGACATTTCTACGTTGCCGACGAATACGGGCCCAGCGTGTACGAATTCACTTCCAGCGGGCATTTCGTCCGCGCCTTCGCCACGCCGGAAAACCTGCTGTCGCGCACCGCCAACGGCACGGCCGATTACGTCAGCGGCCGCCCGACCATCGTCCACGGACGCCAGGACAATCGTGGCTTCGAGGGCCTGGCCCTGACGCCTTCCGGCAAGACCCTGGTCGCCGTTTTGCAGGATCCGCTGGTCGACGAAGGCGATCGCGACGACGGACGCCGCAGCCGCAACCTGCGCGTGGTCGCATTCGACGTGGCCAGCGGCCGCGCCACCGCGCAGTACGCGTACCAGCTGGAATCGATCGCCGCGATCAACGCGCAGGATCCGTCGGTGGAGCCGTTCTCGGCGACCAATCAGGGGCGCAGCATCGGACTCAGCGCGATCCATACGCTCAGCGAGACCGAATTCCTGGTGCTGGAACGCGACAACCGCGGCCTGGGCGTGGAAGCCACACCGGTGCCGTTGCACAAGCGCGTCTACCGCATTTCCACCGCCGGCGCGACCGATGTCTCCGCGATGCCCCTGGCTGGCAGCAACACCCTGCCCCTCGGCGTGACGCCGGTGACCAAGGTGGCCGAGCTGGACATCCTCGCCGCGCTGCGCAGCGCCGGCGTACGCGACATCCCCGAGAAGCTGGAAGGCCTGGCGATCGGCCCGCGCCTCGCCGACGGCCGCAATCTGGTGCTGATCGGCAGCGACAACGATTACAGCGTCACCCAGACGGGCGCTGGCGAGCAGTTCGAAGTCTGCGTGAATCGCGACACCGGCGAGCGCGTGTCGAACGTGCCGCTGGACGGCCAATGTCCGGTCGGCATGTCGCGCATCCCGGGCACGCTGCTGGCGTTCGCCGTCCGTTTTTGAACAAGACCGTAGGGCGGGCACGCTTGCCGTGCCCGCCCTACGATCGTTCCGCTCGTCATTTCCGCGAAAGCGGGGACGGCATCACATCCGCGCCATTCCTAGATCAAGGCTAGCAACCGATCCAGCCGCGCATGCGGATCGTCTTCCTGCAGCAACGACAGCCGCTGCGTGGCGCTGATCGGCAACAGCTCGGCCAGGCGCCATCCGACCCAGGCGGCATTGTCGAGCTGCGCGGGCGCCGGTCCCGGCGCCTGCTGGTCGATCTGCTCGAACAGTTTTTCCAGCACGGTGGCCAGCAGCCCATGCTCCGGCCGCACTTCATCGTCGATGTCGGCGTCGCGCCATTCGATTTCGCCCACGACCAGCCCGTTGTCTCGCACGCGCGTGCGCAGCACGTGGAAGCGTCGGCGCCCGCGCAAGCGCAAGCTGAGCAGGCCGTCGTCGCCGACATCGAAATCCTCGATCACCGCTTCGGTGCCGAACGCCGCCGGGGTGGCTGGCGCGCCGACCTCGTTGCCGTCCAGGATCAGGCAGACGCCGAAGCCCGAGCCGGTCCGACCGCAATCGCGCACCAAGTCGAGGTAACGGCGTTCGAAAACACGCAATTGCAGCGCCGCGCCGGGCAACAGGACGGTGTGCAGGGGGAATAGCGAAAGGGTATCGGTGGTCACCGGAAAATCCTACGCGATTGCAGGCCCTGTCCGCGACTTGAGGCTCGGTACCATGCGGTGCGGGAGCGACGCAAGGAGTACGAAACGCTCGCGACTTGCGTCGCTCCTAAATCGAACATTCCGAACGAGCGGTCGCGGGCAGGGCCCGCTCCTACGTCAATATGGCGAGAAACTTCCTCGGCGCCCCATCGAACCCGCCGTTCGACATGAACACCACATGGTCGCCCGCCTTCGCCAGCGCGCGCAGCGTGGCGATCAGTTGGTCGGTGTCCGGCACCGCCTTGGCCTCGCCGCGAATCGCGGAAACCACCTTGTCCGCATCCCACGGCAATTCCGGCCGCGCGAGGAACACCACCGCATCCGCATCGTCCAGCGATGGCGCCAACGCATCGGCATGCGCGCCCAGGCGCATCGAATTGCTGCGCGGTTCCATCGCCACCACGATCCGCGCCTTGCCGACCTTCGCGCGCAAGCCTTGCAGCGTGGTGCGGATCGCGGTCGGATGGTGGGCGAAATCGTCGTAGACGGTGACGCCATCGGCTTCGCCGATCATTTCCAGCCGGCGCTTCACGCTGCGGAATTCCGCCAGCGCCGGGATGACCTTGGCCACGTCGACCCCGACCGCCGCGCATGCGGCCAGCGCGGCGACGGCGTTGAGCACGTTGTGGTCGCCGAGCAGCGGCCATTCGACCGTGCCGACTTCCACGCCGTCATGCAGCACGACGAACGCGCTGCCGTCGTCGCGCAGCTTGCGCGCGCTCCAGTCGAAGCTTGCGTCGAAGCCGAATTTTTCCGCCGGCGTCCAGCAGCCCATCGCCAGCACCTCGGCCAGGTGCGCATCGTGACCGTTGACGATCAACCGCCCGCGGCGCGGCACGGTGCGGACCAGGTGGTGGAACTGGCGCTGGATCGCGGCCACGTCGGGGAAAATGTCGGCGTGGTCGTATTCCAGGTTGTTGAGGATCGCGACCAGCGGCCGGTAGTGGACGAACTTGCTGCGCTTGTCGAAGAACGCGGTGTCGTATTCGTCGGCCTCGACCACGAACTCGCGGCCCTTGCCCACGCGCGCCGACACGCCGAAGTCCTCGGCGACGCCGCCGATCAGGAAACCCGGCGTGCGGCCGGCGGCTTCCAGCAGGTAGGTGAGAATGGTCGTCGTCGTGGTCTTGCCGTGGGTGCCGGCCACCGCCAGCACGTCGCGGCCCGGCAGTACGTGCTCGGCCAGCCACTGCGCCCCGGAGTTGTACCTGCGGCCGGCGTCGAGCACCGCTTCCACCGCCGCGTTGCCGCGCGATAACGCGTTGCCGATAACGATTTCATCGCAATCGAGCGAGATGTTCTCCGGCAGGTAGCCCTGCATCAGCGCGATGCCGAGTTTTTCCAGCTGCGTGGACATCGGCGGATAGATCGCCTGGTCGCTGCCTTCGACCTTGTGACCGAGTTCCCGCGCCAATGCGGCGACGCCGCCCATGAAAGTACCGGCGATGCCGAGGATGTGGATTTTGCTCATGGCGGAATTGTCGCCGATTTCCCGTCCTCGATCCCGCTCCCATCACGTTTTACCCGATGAGCCTGTGCTAGCTTCCGCCGACCGTTTACCCGTCGCCGCGGGACGCGCGGCACCGGTGGAGCGGCACCCAACCTTGACCACCCAGGAGCTTGCAGATGTCGAAGTCCAAGTCTCTTCATGCTTTCACTTCCCTCGCCGCCGCCGTGGCACTTGCCATGGCCAGCACGTCCGCGATGGCCGCCGATTCCGTCTCCCCCGCCCTGAAGGCCGCCTTGCAACGCGACCTGGGCTTGTCGGGCACGCAGTTGGCGCAATACCTGAGGATCGAGCACCTTGCCTCACAGCAGGAAAAGCAACTGGCCAACGCGCAAGGGCGCAACTACGCCGGCAGCTGGATCGAACGCGAAGCCAACGGCAACTACCGGCTGGTGGTCGCCACTACCTCGTTGCAGCCGCAGAAGGCGCCCGCCGGCGTGGAGATCCGCCAGGCGCGCCATAGCCTCGACACGCTCAATGCCTCCAAGCAGCAACTCGACATGCTGCTCGCCCAGGGCGCGAAGGTGCCGAAGGGCGTGTACACATGGTCCGTGGACCTGCCGGGCAACAGCGTGACCCTAGGCATCGCGCGCGGCGCCGAGCAGGCCGCCATCGAATTCGTGGCCCGCAGCGGCGCCGATGCCGAGACCGTGCGCTTCGAGACGATGGACGAAGCGCCGAGCTTGCGCAGCGATCTCAAGGGCGGACTGGGCTATCTGCGCAACCCGGGCGACGGCTACCTCTACGCCTGTTCGATCGGTTTCACCGTGACCAAGGGCACCGCTTCGGGCTACGTGAGCGCGGGCCATTGCGGCGATGCCGGCGAACCGGTGTACCTGGAGCTCTCTCCGCAATGGACGCTCGGGCCGAAGATCGGCACCTTCGTCGCTTCGAACTTCCCCAATCCCGGCCAGACCGGCAACGACTGGTCCTGGGTCCAGGCCGACGCAGGCAACAACACCCTGCCCACCGTCTATGGCTGGGGCAGCGGCGACGTCGCCGTGAAGGGCAGCACCGAAGCCAGCGTGGGTGCGGCGGTCTGCCGCTCCGGCCGTACCACCGGCTGGCGCTGCGGAACCATCAAGACCAAGGGCGTCACGGTCAGCTACGTCAGCGGCGAAACGATCCTCAACCTGACCCAGACCACGGCCTGCTCGGAGGGCGGCGACTCCGGCGGTTCCTATATCACCAGCGCGGGACAGGGTCAGGGCGTGCTTTCCGGCGGTTCCGGAAGCTGCCGGGGCAAGAAGATCAACAGTCCCGGCAACTCGTATTTCCAACCGCTCAATCCGATCCTGAGCGCCTACAGTTTGACGTTGAAGACCAGTCCCTGATTCACCGGTCCACGACGGAAAGAAAACGCCCCGGCAAGCCGGGGCGTTTCATTTACGCCGAACCGCGATTCGATCAGCCGACGACCTTCTCCGGCGCGATCGCTTCCACGATGCGGCTGAACACCTCGTCCAGCGAGCCGACGCCATCGACCACGGTCAGCTCGCCATGCTGGCGGTAGTACTCGATCACCGGTGCGGTCTGGTCGGTGTACACCTGCAGGCGCTTGCGCACCGATTCCGGATTGTCGTCGGCGCGCCCCTCGGCGGCGGCACGGCCGGCGATGCGCTCGACCAGCAATTCGGTCGGCACTTCCAGCTGCACGGCGGAATCGAACTTCTGCCCCAGCTTTTCCAACAGCTTGCCCAGCGCATCGGCCTGCGCCAGGTTGCGCGGATAGCCATCGAGGATGAAGCCGGCCCGGGTGTCGTCGCGCGAGAAACGGTCTTCCAGCATGCCCAGCAGGATCGCGTCGCTGACCAGTTCGCCGCGGGCCATCACTTCCTTGGCCTGCAGGCCCAGCGGGCTGCCGGCGGCCACTTCGGCGCGCAGCAGGTCGCCGGTGGAAATGTGCGGAACCTGCAGGTACTCCTTCAATCGCGTGGCCTGCGTGCCCTTGCCCGACCCCGGCGGCCCCAGTAGAACCAATCGCATTGCTCAAACTCCCGAAATGAAAGACCGGATCGCGGCCGGGACGATAAGATTCCCCATGTTGCGCCGCGTTACGGGTTCAGCTTACCCCATCCCGCCACTTCGGAATGTACAACCATGGCCCAAGGCACCCTTCTCTACGCCCAGTCCGGCGGCGTCACCGCCGTCATCAACGCATCGGCCGCCGGGGTCATCGCCGAGGCCCGCGCCCGCAAGGTCAAGGTGCTTGCGGCGCGCAACGGCATCCTCGGCGCGTTGCGCGAGGAGCTGATCGACACGTCGAAGGAATCCGCCGCGGCGATCCGCGCGCTGGCCCATACGCCGGGCGGCGCCTTCGGCTCGTGCCGGGTGAAACTGAAATCGCTGGACGCCGACCGGGCCAGGTACGAGCGCCTGCTGCAGGTGCTGAAAGCCCACGACGTGCGTTATTTCCTCTACAACGGCGGCAACGATTCGGCGGACACCGCATGGAAGGTGTCGCAACTGGCGGCGGCCTTCGACTACCCGCTGACCTGCATCGGCGTGCCGAAGACCGTCGACAACGACCTGGCCGTCACCGATACCTGCCCGGGCTTTGGCTCGGCGGCGAAATACACCGCCGTGTCGGTGCGCGAAGCTGCGCTGGACGTGGCGGCGATGGCTGAGACATCGACCAAGGTGTTCGTCTACGAGGCGATGGGCCGCCACGCCGGCTGGTTGGCCGCCGCCGCCGGGCTGGCCGGGGAAAAGCCCGAACAGGCCCCGCACCTGATCCTGTTCCCCGAGCGCGCGTACGACGAAGCCGACTTCCTCGCCCAGGTGAAGAAGGTCGTGGCCAGGGTCGGTTACTGCGTGGTCGTGGCCAGCGAAGGCATCCAGACCGCCGATGGCCGCTTCGTCGCCGATGCCGGCGGCGGCACCGATTCGTTCGGGCATACCCAGTTGGGCGGCGTGGCCTCGTTCCTCGCCGGCCGGGTCAAGGACCAGCTCGGCTTCAAGGTGCACTATGCCCTGCCCGACTACCTGCAGCGCTCGGCCCGGCACATCGCCTCGAAGACCGACTGGGAACAGGCGCAGGCGGTGGGCAAGGCCGCGGTGAAGTTCGCGCTGGAAGGCCGCAACGCGGTGATGCCGGTGATCGTGCGCACCTCGGATTCGCCCTACCGCTGGAAGATCGAGCCGGCGCCGCTGAGCAAGGTGGCCAACCACGAGAAGAAATTCCCGCCCGGCTTCATCCGCAAGGACGGCTACGGCATCACCGCCGCCGCCCGCCGCTACCTGGCCCCGCTGATCAAGGGGGAGGCGTACCCGCCGTACGGCAGGGACGGCATTCCGGCCTATGTCGAACTGAAGAACGTGGCGGTGCGGAAGAAATTGCCGGCGTGGGAGGGGTGAGGCGCGATTTTTCACACCGCCTTGATGCCCGGGCGACATAGCCTCCCGCACCTTGGGGCGGCAGGAAACCGCCATGCGCTGGATTCTGGTTCGGGTCGGGTTGCCATGCCTGCTGGGCGCACTGGCCTTCACGGCCTCCGCCCAACAGTTGAAGATCGAATCCAAGGGCCAAGCGGCCGAAGAGGTCGAGCGCGATGCCACGCTTGCCGTGGCGCTGACCGAGACCTTGGGCTTGCCGAAGGACGACCGCGCCCAAGTGGTGCTGTTCCGCGGCTCGAAATCGCCCGGCGAGGACATCGGCCTCGTTGCCGACGGCAAACCGCTGGGCGAATTGCCGCCCGGCCACTACCTGCCGGTTTCCAGCACCGCGGGCACGCATGTCTTCGGCACCGATACCATGGCAGTAACTCTGAACGTGGCGGCGGGCAAGACCTACTTCATGCAGGTCGCCCGCGACCGCACAGGGCGGCCACGATTGCTGCGATCGACCGCCACCCAGTTCCAGCGAATCGCGAAATAGCTGCGATCGTCCGGCCGCGCCATCCGCGCGGCACCTATTCCAGACGGATGCCGCACTGCGGCAGGAGCGCGGACAGAAGCGGGCCATAATCGGCCGGCTTTGCCTGTAGTCCATCCAACTTGGGAGGGGTCATGCTGGAGATGCACGGTTTGACGCTCGCGCTGATCTGCGCGGCGGTGGCGATCCTGTACGGGATCATTTCGGCGCGCTGGATCCTGAAACAGCCTGCCGGCAACGAACGCATGCAACAGATCGCCGCTGCGGTGCAGGAAGGCGCGCGCGCCTACCTCAACCGCCAGTACCTGACCATCGGCGTGGCCGGCGTGGTGCTGTTCGTGCTGGTCGGCGTCTTCCTCAGCTGGTACACCGCGATCGGCTTCGCGGTCGGCGCGGTGCTGTCCGGTGCTGCGGGCTACATCGGCATGAACGTGTCGGTGCGCGCCAACGTCCGCACGGCAGAGGCCGCGCGCCACGGCATCAGCGCAGAAATGGATGTGGCTTTCCGCGGTGGTGAAATCACCGGCATGCTGGTGGTCGGCCTGGGCCTGCTCGGCGTGGCCGGCTACTTCATGTTCGTGCTCGGCAGCAGCGGCGCCAGCGAGGAGTCGCTCAAGGCCGCGCTCGGGCCGATGATCGGCCTGGCCTTCGGTGGTTCGCTGATCTCGATCTTCGCGCGCCTG
>DASRYD010000461.1:0-2365 GCA_035653955.1 Pseudoxanthomonas sp. | reverse complement strand
CCAGCGGTTGCTGCCCGGATCGCGCGACGGCCCCGCGCAGGCCGCGTTGGTCTACGCGACGATGCTGTTGCCCGCGGGTGCGGCGCAGATGATCACCACCGACTACGTGCTGACCGCGTGCGAAACACTGGCGCTGTGGGGTTTCGTCGAGGCGCGCTTCGGTCCATCGCGCCGTCCGCGCGCGTGGCTGGTGGCGATGTGGCTGGGCTTCGCCCTCGCCTTCCTCGCCAAGGGCCCGCCGGCGCTGTTGCCGTTGCTGGCGCTGCTGGCGTTCAACCTATGGGTGCCGGGGCCGCGACGACACGTGTTCCAGTGGTCCGGCCTGCTGGTGTTCGTGTTGCTGGCGCTGCCGTGGTACGTCGCAGTGATCCTGGATACTCCGGGCCTGTTCCGCTATTTCATCGGCGATGAGGTGGTCAACCGGGTCACCACCAACGAGTTCGGGCGCAACGGCCAGTGGTACGGCTGGCTGCTGGTCTATGCGCCGACGCTGTTGCTGGGCGCGCTGCCATGGACCGGGGCGCTGCTGCGCGGGGCGAGAAGCCTGCCCGGGCATTTCCTGCGCTGGTGGCGCGAACCGGCCGCGCGCGCGCAGGATGCGCCGCATCTGTTCCTCGTCTTGTGGCTGATGCTGCCGTTGCTGGTGTTCTGTCTGTCCCAGTCGCGGATGCCGCTGTATCTGTTGCCGCTGTTTGCGCCGCTGGCGTTGCTGGTGGCCAGGCAACGCAATGAAGAAGGCAGGGGATTGCCGCGCGCGTGGCTGCTGCTGGCGTGGCTGGCCATCGTGTTCGCCCTGCGCATCGGCGCGGTGCATTGGCCAACGCACAAGGACGCGGCCGCCTGGGCGCAAACGATCCGCGAGCGCAGCAACGGACCAGTCGAGGAAGTCGTATTCGTCGACGACATGGCCCGCTATGGCCTGCATCTGGAACTGGGGGCGGAAATCGAGAAGATCTCGCTGGCGCCGTTGCCGCAACCGCAGCCGAAATTCGGTCCCGAATACGATGAAGACCTCGCCAGCGAACTGGCCGAGCACGAACCCGGCGTGGTCTGGGTGTGCAAGCGGGCGTCGTGGCCGGACGTGCGGGCACGGGTGATGGCATCGGGCTACCGCGTCGAAACCTTGGGCGCGCCCTACGAGGGACGCGTGCTGTTCCGGGTGGAACGGGCCGGGCAGGACACGAGCAACTAGCGGCGAGGAGCTCGTTATCCCCGCTCGTCCCTAGCTCTTGCGCCGGATCGGAATCGCCGACACCGGCACCGCGGCGACCTCGTGCCCGCCCATGCGGATCGGTGCGCCCGGCTCCGGCGCCCAGGCGTGGGCGTAGATCGCTTCCCAGGTCGCGGGCAATCCCGCTTCGCGGCGCAGCTTTTCGTAAGCCGCACCGGCCGCGGCGAAACGCGTGCGTCCGGTCAGCGTGTGGCGCCGCGTGCGCAACGCGTTGGTCGCGCCCATCGCGCGCAGTTCGCGCATCAATGCGGGCAGGTCGGGATAGTCGAGGACGAACAGGTCGCGGTCCAGCACCGGATCGCGGAAACCCGCCGCCATCAACGCGTCGCCGAATTGCGCGATCGATGCGAAAGGGCTCACGTGCGGCGCATCGTCGGCCGCGGAGAAAGCCTCGCGCAGTTCGACCAGCGTGTCGGGGCCGAAGGTGGAACACAGCAGCAGGCCGCCGGGCTTGAGCACGCGACGGAAACCGGCGAATACCGCCGGCAGGTCTTCGACCCATTGCAGGCACAGATTGGTGAACAGCACGTCGACGCTGCCTTCGGCCAGCGGCAGCGCCCGCGCGTCGGCGCAAACGCGGGCGAAGTCGGCGCCCAGCGTGCGTTGCCACCACGGCGTGCGCTTGCGCGATTCCTGCAACATCGGCAGGGCCAGATCGAGTGCGACTACCTGAGCCTTCGGCCAGCGCTTGTGCATCGCGGCGGCGGCGCGCGCCGGGCCGCTGCCGACGTCGAGCAGGACCTGCGGCACGCGGTCGTCCAGGTAATCCAGCGATTCGAGCAGGCGCGATTCGATCTCGTGCTGCAAAGCCGCCGCCGCGTCGTAACTGACGGCGGAGCGCGAAAACGCGTGGCGTATGTGGCGGTGGTCGAACAGGGATGCCATGCAATATCGATGTAGGAGCGGCGTAAGCCGCGAATGGGTACGGAAGAGAATCGCGGCTTACGCCGCTCCTACGATTCCGCTCGCGAAGGCTGAAATTCTATCCGCGACGAGATCGGCATGGCCGATGAACGGCGCATGCGCGCCGCGCTCGATGCCGACGAATTCGCCGCGAGACAATGCCGCCGCCGTGCGCATGCCTTCGCCGGGCACCAGCCGATCACGCCGGCCGGAGATCCACAGGCTGGGCAC
>DASRYD010000460.1:0-2172 GCA_035653955.1 Pseudoxanthomonas sp. | reverse complement strand
ATTTCCCCGCCGCGATCAAGGCCGTCACCGACTGGTTCCCGCGACGCGAACGCGCGCTGGCGGTCGGCATCCTCAACGCCGGCGCCAACGTCGGCGCGATGCTGACGCCGCTGATCGTTCCGGCGATCGTGCTGACCCTCGGCTGGCGCTGGGCGTTCATCGTCACTGGCGGACTGGGCCTGTTCTGGCTGATCGCGTGGCTGGCCATCTACCGCCGCCCGGAAGAAACCCCGCAGCTGTCCGCGAGGGAACTGGCCCACATCCGCAGTTCGTCGATCGAAACCGGCGGCAGGACGCCGTGGCTGGGCCTGCTGCGCCATCGCCAGACCTGGGCCTATGCGGTCGGCAAGTTCCTGACCGATCCGATCTGGTGGCTGTACCTGTTCTGGCTGCCGGATTTCTTCAGTCGCGGCTTCCACCTCGACCTGAAGAGCTTCGCGATTCCGCTGGTCGTGGTGTACCTGTCGGCCGACATCGGCAGCGTGGGCGGCGGCTGGCTGTCCTCGCGCCTGATGCAGCGCGGGCGCAGTCCCAACGCGGCGCGCAAGCTGGCCATGCTGGTTTGCGCGCTGGCGGTGTTGCCGGTGGCGCTCGCGCCGCGCGTGCACGATGTATGGACGGCGGTCGCGCTGATTTCGCTGGCCGCGGCGGCGCACCAGGGCTGGTCGGCCAATCTGCTGACCCTCCCCTCCGACCTGTTCCCCGGCCGCGTGGTCAGCTCGGTGGTCGGTCTGGGCGGCATGTTCGGCGCAATCGGCGGCATGCTGATCGCGAAGGTCGCCAGCGCGATCCTGCAACAAACCGGCAGCTACGTACCGGTCTTCCTGATCGCCGGCACCGCCTATCTGGCCGCATTGCTGCTGATCCATTCGCTGGTGCCGCGAATGCAGCCGGCGAAGCTCGATTGACGACGGGAAGGCGTGGCTGGATTCCTTCTCCCCGCACGAGGGGAGGAATCCACTCGTTGGATTCCCATCGGAATCCGCAAAATCGCCCGCTAATAATCGACGTGATAGTCCTTCGGGAACGACCGGCCCGACCACGCGCGCTTCGCGGTCCAGTCTTCCGCCGGCGCGGTCCAGAACGCGTTGTCCGCCGCTAGCCCGAGCGGCAGGAAGCTCAGCGTGGCCATGTACAGGCTGCCGGTCGAGGTGTAGTAGTCGGCGATTTCCGGCTGGTGGCCGACGAAACCCAGGGTCAGCCAACCATTGGCGTCGAAGGTGCCCGGATGGCCGTAGACGTTGCGCGTGACCGCGGTCAGCGCCGCACGCACCTGCCCGGGCGCGAGCTTCTCCGGCAATTGCTCCATCAGCGCCAGTTGCGCCAGCGGCTGGAAGCCGCTGGCGCGGTAGGTGATCGAACGCCCGATCGGCGGAAAGGTCCCCTCGGGCGAGATCATCCGTTCCTGCTGCTCGCCGAAGCGGCGCATGCGTTTCAGCGCGCGCTGGTATTTCTCCGCGAACGCCCTGTCGCGCTGCGCATGCACCCGCAGCACGTCGACCATCATCGGATGCATGACGAAACCGTTGTAATAGTCGTAGGCGAAGTTCGGCCCATCGCTGTACCAGCCGTCGCCGACGTACCACTCCTCGAGCTTGTTGATCGCGTAATCGACCCGCATCGGGTCCCAGGCCGCATCGACCGAACGCAGGAAGGTCTCGCTCATCGCCGCGAACAGCAGCCAGTTGTTGTACCAGGGCTTGCGGTCGCGCAACGACTGGAACGCGGCGATGAGCCTTTGCTTGGTGCGCGCGTCCAGTGGCGCCCACAACGCGTCCGGCGCGCGCAGCAACGCGTGAGCCAGATAGGCCGCGTCGACGATCGGCTGCCATTTCGCGCCGAAATCCAGCTTGTCCGGGCTGGACGGATCCACCGCGTTCGCCAGTCCCTGCAGGGCCTGCTCGCGCAGTGCGCGGCGGCGCCTGCCTTCCTCGCTGGCGTCGTCGGGCAATGCCAGCCACGGCGCCAGGCCGGCGTAGCACCGGCCCACCGCTTCGACATAGGTTGCGGCCGGTTCGGGCCCGTAGTTGGCGCCCTTCTCGACCGGCATGTTGCGGACCAGGCGGCCGCGCGACAGGTTTTCCACCACCGGCGACGCGATGCGATCGAGCATCCGCCACCAGTATTCGCGGTCGTTCGCCGGCTGGGCCAGGGCGGCCGTCGCGGAGGCCG